>JACUTQ010000022.1 GCA_014859725.1 Methanosarcinales archaeon
AATAAAATCCTGACATTCTGAACGTGAAGCTCAAAATGTCAGTTTTAAATATATTTTATATTGTCTAACATGAACTGTGCTCGATAGCACTCGTGGGGCAGGCATCCACACACGCGCAACATTCAATGCACTCATCGATATTGGGTACTGTGGCTTTCCCATCCACGACCACGAAACAATCTACCGGACATGATGCCACGCATTCAGCAGCCCCAACACATTTATCATTATCGACTTTAATAGTAATACCAAGTTCTTCTGATTTGAATTCTTTTACAACCATTGCATTAACCTCAAAAAGGTTATTTGATTAAAAGATATTAAAAGTATTGAGATTCTATTAACAATGTTCATCCCATCGATAGATTTTTTAAGCTGTACATTCAACAATGTTTGGGGAAATAATCATGGTTAGATTCAATGGAATTAATCACCTGGCAATGGCAACTGGTGATATGGACAGTACCATCAGGTTCTGGCGGGACATGTTGGGAATGAGGCTGGTTGCCGGACTGGGACAACCGGGGTACAGGCATTATTTTTTTGAGATCTCTGAGAATGACCTGATAGCATTTTTTGAATGGCCGGGTGTGGAACCTGTGCAAGAAAAGGATCATGGTCATCCGGTGTCAGGTCCCTTTATCTTTGATCATGTCTCGTTCGGTGTTGAGACTGAATCAAACCTCTGGGAGTTGAAAGATTCTCTGGATGCAGGAGGTTTCTGGGTCTCAGATGTAATTGATCATGGTTTCATTCATTCAATTTATGCCTATGATCCAAATGGCATACCTATCGAGTTCAGTCACAATAAGGAGGGCGTAGATATTCGGAAAAACCCGCAGATGAAAGATGTGACCCCTTCTGATGCGACAAAGGAAGGACCTGAGCAGAAAAAAGGGATTTGGCCGGCTGTTAAAAGGCACACACAGGAAAGTGAATGGGTGGTATATCCCGGAGCAGGAAGTGAACTGTTCCACGGGAAAAAATAATATAATATTGACCGCAAAAGTAATAATATAATTTAGCATAAGACACATAAAAGGATACCTGGTGGGATATAAACAAAAATGGAAGGAATAGATGTCCTTGCCGAAGAAGGTGAGGAATCGTCATGGTTGCTGAATACACCTATTGCTCATAGGGGTTTTCATTCTGGAGATGCCGGATGCCCTGAGAATTCAATGAAAGCCTTTGAAAGAGCCATCCAAAAAGGATTTGCAATTGAATTGGATGTCTGTCTTCTGGCTGATAATAACCTGGCTGTGTTTCATGATAACAACCTGAAAAGAATGACAGGTATTGAAAGAGACATCCGTTCATGTGATTCTTATACAGTTAAAAAATTGCGTCTTTTCAATTCTGATGAATATATTCCATTATTTGAAGAGGTACTGGACATTGTAAAGGGAAAAGTTCCCCTTTTGATCGAACTCAAGAATGGGGGCAGGATCGGAAAACCTGAGAAAGCCTTGTTCGAAACCATGAAAGATTATGACGGCAAATATGCTGTCCAATCGTTTAATCCATATTCACTCCACTGGTTCAGGAACAATGCTCCTGACGTTGTAAGGGGTCAGGTCTTTGGCTATAACAGGGGAGAAAATCTAATATATAATGCACGGTTCATTTTAAAAAATTTCTTATTCAATAGAGCGAGCCAGTTCAATTTTATCAATTACGATATTCGATGGCTTCCCATCTGGGCTATCAATACAATAAGAGAGAAAGGGATTCCCATTATAGGATGGACGGCCAGGTCCATACCGGAATATCAATGGGCAGAAAAATGGTGTGACAACGTGGTATTTGAAGGATTTGATCCATCGTGGCCAGTTGATAAAGAATGTATTATCTTTCAGGAAAAACCCGTTGATATCAATTCAACGTTTATGATGAATGAGGTTCCTTATGCTGCCCCGCTGGAATGATGTCTGGTTACTATGCTCACACCACCTTCATCATCGCAAAATCATGATACCCACTCTGGACCTTTATGTGTCCTCGCAACTTGTTATCAAGTTCCAGGTCCCCAGTATCAATATGAAGGGTGGGGGTTGACTCAAGTTTGTCGGGTGAAGCGATCACTTTTATCTCATCTGCCTGCTTGATGACCTCAGGACTTATCTGCTGGTTGCCCCTGCCGAATATGAATCCCTGACTTCCTATGGGACTTACAAAGATCACAACCTTGCCATGGCAATTTTTTATTGCCTTTAAGAGATGTCTCTCACAAGCGTCCTTCTGGACCATCTTCCCGTTCACAACGGCATCCACTCCCAGTAACGTACCGTCAATACCGAAACGGTTCTTCACTTCCATGGTGGTGGTCCCAGGCCCTATAATGTACAACACGTCTTTCCCTTCTACCCTGAAGTCGTCGAATATCCGTTCAGCAATATCTCGTTTGGCATCCACTGCACTGGAAACCTCTTTCCCGCCCTGAACAGCAGAACTGACCGGTACTAAGGCTTCACCTTTTATCCGTACGCTCAATTCATTATTGCGGTAAGCCTCTTCGTCTATATCAAGGACATCCTTGACAGCGGTCTCAAGAAAGGACGATACGATCCGTCCGCATTCCCGGGGGGTGATGCAGAATACAGGGGAGAATATTTTCACACCCGCCGGGATCCCCAGGATGGGCACCTGTTTTCCAATAGCAGAAACAATATCACAGGCAGTCCCGTCTCCCCCGGAAAATAGGATAAGGTCACAGTCAAGCATTTTCCTGGCCGCTTTTTTAGTATCCTCGGCTGTTGTCATCTCTGGGGTCTGATAGATGACCTGATACCTGAATGGTGTGTTTCGCAATACCTTCTCCCCCATTTTTCCTGAACATGTCAGGAATACGATCTCGTTCTCCATATCTTTGATATTTAAAAGAGCCTCTTCCGCCCGTTTGAGACTTACCGGCTTTCCACCCAGTTGTGCGGCAAGATCAGCCAGGCCGTCCGTACCTTTGAGTCCTACCCTGCCTCCCATTCCGGCAACTGGATTGATAATGAACCCGATCTTCATTCAGCAGGGCTCCAGCGTAATATCAGGTTTCGTGCCGCAAACACTTCATCGAGACGACCCACAACAGCGTTATGGGGTGCAGTTCGAACCACTTCAGCGTCCTGTCCGATCTCTTTATAAATATTGATCAGGATGTCACAATATCTGTCAATGGATTCTTTCGATTCGGTTTCTGTCGGTTCGATCATCAAAGCCTCTTTCACGATCAGGGGAAAATAAATGGTAGGCGGGTGGACACCGTAATCGATGAGCCGTTTTGCAATATCAAGTGCACTCACATCGAATTTTTTCTGACGCAATGCACTGAACACAGCCTCGTGTTTTCTGGGAATGTGGACATTCTTGATATCATATGTATTGGAAAGTCTGGATACCATGTAATTGGAATTCAATACAGCAAATTCAGCGATGCGGCGCAGCCCCCCGGAACCCAGTCTCATGATATATCCAAGGGATTTAACCATGACCGGATAGTTCCCATAAAAATGGTTCATTTTACCCACACTCAGGGGCCGGTCGTACTCCAGATAGTATTTCTCTCCGTCATATTCCACAGTGGGTGACGGTAAAAATTGAGCTAGATGTTTTTTGACCCCCACAGGACCGCTTCCCGGGCCTCCGCCGCCGTGGGGTGCTGCGAATGTCTTGTGAAGGTTGAGGTTCATGCAGTCGAATCCCATATCACCCGGCCGCGTCTTGCCGATAATCCCGTTCAGGTTGGCACCGTCATAGAACAGTAATCCCCCTGCACCATGAACGATATCCGCTATTTTCAAAATATTTTTATCAAAAAGACCCAGGGTGTTGGGATTGGTTAGCATCAATGCAGCAGTTTTCTCTGATACTGCCGATGTGAGCATTTCAAGATCAATATACCCCTGTTCATCAGAGGGGATCTCCACCACATCGAAGCCTGCCATAGCAGCACTCTTGGGATTGGTGCCGTGGGCCGAATCAGGTACAATTACCTCGTTGCGGGTATCCTCTTTGCTGTTGAAATATGCTTTTATGATGGTCATTGCCGTGAACTCACCCTGGGCTCCTGCTGTCGGTTGAAGGGTAAAATCATCCATGCCGCAGATAGTTTTCAGATAGTGTTTCAGCAGGTACATGATGTGCAGGGAACCCTGGATGGTTGAAACATCCTGCAGGGGGTGCACCATATTTGTCTCCAGCGCCGCAAGGTGTTCGGTGAATCTGGGGTTATATTTCATGGTGCATGAACCAAGCGGATACATTCCGGTATCAACACCGAAATTGGCTGTTGAAAGTTCAGTATAATGCCGTATAACTTCAGGTTCTGATAATTCAGGTATGTCCAGATTATGTCTGATGAGATGTTCTGGTATACCTCTGCATGGCTGGAATGTGTTCTTGTCTGATTTCTCAAAGATCAAATGAAACTCATGAATATCATGGCCGGATGTAATAATACCACCTCATGTACATACCCTGCACTGTCGAATAGCTTGTTTTTTTATGAAATAGATAAGAACTGATGTGAAAAATAGTTTTCCTTACAATGAAATTTTTGGTGATCAGATAAAGAAAAAAGAATTTTAACAATAAGAACATAATTACAGGATATGGGAAAAGAAATCAGGACCCCCCTCTTCTCAATCCATAAAGGACTTGATGCAAAAATAATAGCATTTCACGGGTGGGAAATGCCTGTGGAGTATTCAGGGATCATTGATGAGCACAAAGCGGTACGAATGTCTGCAGGGCTTTTTGATGTGTCCCATATGAACACGCTGAAGATCTCGGGGGATGGGGCCCTGATGTTCCTTCAATCCATTTCCACCAATGATATAGCCACATGTGACGTCAATGGCATGAAATATTCCGTGGTAGGACGGGAGGACGGCACCTTTGTAGATGATATTGTCATAATCAGGAAAAGCAATGGTTTCCTGCTGGTCACCAATACTGCCAGAAAAGAAGTGCTTATGAACTGGCTGAATATGCATAATATGCATAAGGAGAACTTCACCATAGAAGACGTCACTGACAATACGGCAATCCTTGCCCTCCAGGGTCCGGACTCTACCGCGATCTTATCCAGTATCGCAGACAGACCGGGTGATATCAGATTCTGGCATGGGGCGGAAATACTGATCGCAGGTATTGAAACCTATACCACACGGTCCGGATATACCGGGGAAGACGGCTTTGAGATATACTGCCGTTCAGAAGATGCTGAAGGATTGTGGCAGTCCATTATGGATGCAGGGGACGTGAAACCCGTGGGACTGGGCGCCCGCGATTCACTTCGGCTTGAGATGGGCTATATCCTGTCAGGCATGGATATTACAGATGAAAATAATCCCCTGGAAGCAGGACTTGAATGGGCTATCAAGTGGAGAAAGGACTTTATCGGCAGGGAAGCTCTCTTAAAGATAAAGGAGACGGGTGTGACCCGGAACCTTGTAGGACTGAAACTGGATCGCGGCATCCCGCGACACGGCTATGATATACTGGATGATAAAAATAATAAGATCGGGATCGTGACCAGCGGTACCATCTCACCCGTGCTCGGTGTCGGCATCGGGCTGGGATATGTGGAACCCGGATATTCACATCCTGATACGAAAATAGGAATCATGATAAGAAACAAGGTCTATAACGGAATGGTTGTAAGAACCCCTTTTATTGGAGGCAGGACATGAACCAGACAGAGGTCAGGGGTGGACTGTGGTACACCGAGGAACATGAATGGGTGCGGATCGAAGACGATACTGCGGTCATCGGTATCACAGACTATGCCCAAAAGGAAATGAAGGAGATTGTGTTTGTTGAACTACCCAAGGTTGGAGATAAGCTGGCTTCGGGTGAGGATTTTGGCTATGCCGAATCGGCAAAGGCTGTGAACGGACTGTTCGCACCGTTGAGTGGCGAGGTCATTGAGGTAAATACCGAACTGGAAGACAGTCCAGAACTGGTCAACACTGACCCGTACAGTGAGGGATGGATGATCAAGGTCAGGATGAGTTCGCAAGACGAACTCTCAAAATTGCTGGATGCTGACAGCTATTCAGGACTCCTGGAAACGCTGGAAGAATAGAAAATGGGAAGGTGATGGATTGCCTTATATCCCGCATACCAAAGCAGAGATACAAGAGATGCTGGACCTGATAGGAGTGGCATCTATAGAGGATCTTTTTGCCGATATCCCGAAAGAGGTACTATTCGATGAGGAACATCCCTTTGATGGGAAATCAGAAATGGAAGTTATGCGGGAGATGGGGGCCATGCTGGGGGAGAACAGGACCGGTCCGCTGTTTATGGGAGCAGGGTGCTATAACCATTATGTTCCGGCCGCAGTAGCGTCGATCCTGTCACGGAGCGAATTCTTTACCTCATATACCCAGTACCAGCCTGAATTAAGCCAGGGATTTTTACGCGCATTGTTCGAGTATCAGACATTCATATGCCAGCTTACCGGTATGGAAGTGTCCAATATTTCCATGTATGACTGGGCCAGTGCTCTTGGTGAGGCTGCACTGATGTCTGCCCGCATAACAAAGAAGCGGTGCAATATCTTAGTCCCGAAGACCACGCATCCGGTACGGGTGCAGGTATTGAAAACATACATGAAAGGTGCAGGGCTGAACCTTATCGAGACAGGATTTGATGCCGGGACCGGTCAGCTTGATATTGAGGACCTGAAAAGGGCAGTGAATGATACCACGGCCATGGTCTATATGGAAAGCCCCAACGTCTTCGGTGTGATAGACGAAACGGCACAGACCGTCTCAGAGATCGCTAATGAGGCCGGGAGTATGTTCGTGTTCGGTACCGATATGCTTTCATTGAGCATATTGACCCCACCTGCTGAATATAATGCAGATATAGTGATCGGAGATGCCCAGTCCATGGGGAATCCTGTGAATTTCGGAGGATCCCAGCTGGGTGTTATGGCCTGCAAAAAGCAGTATGTCCGGGATATACCAGGGCGGCTGGTGGGTAAGACCCATGATGGTGAGGGCAGGGAGGGGTTCGTCCTGACGCTTCAGACCAGGGAGCAGCACATACGGAGGCAGAAGGCCACCTCCAATATCTGCACCAACCACGCATTGAATGCTCTGGCAGCTACGGTCTATATTGCATTGATGGGTGCAGGAGGCCTTTCAGAACTGGGGTCTTTGCTGATCAAAAGACCGCAAGAGGTAGCAGAGAAGATCAATGACCTCAGCGGATGGAGGGCCCCGTTGTTCAGTTCGCACCATTTCAGGGAGTTTGTTGCAGTGTCAGATACCGATCCTGAACTGATAAACCATAAACTGCTTGAAGAGGGGATAACTGGCGGACTTGTGCTCAGGGATTGGTATCCGGAACTGGGGAATGCTGTGCTGTACTGTGTTACGGAATGCTGCAGTGATGAGGATATTGAGCGGCTGTTAGAGGTGCTTGAAGCGAATTGAAAGACAATCTCAGAAAAGATGCTCACCTGATATTCTTCCAATATCTCGCCAAGCAGTAAGGGGATTTAAACGAGCCTGCAGTTTTTTGTTGAGCAAAACCGCACCATCCAGGTTCTAAATACTTTACACACGATTATTATAATCGTGAGTTAAGAAAATATATTTGCAGTTTCTTTTTTGTCGTGCACATGTTGTTAAAACACTTCATTTAAAAAGTACCATTTTTAGTAAAATTTCAGTGAAAGTATATTATATTTAATGATAAAATGAGTGAAAAGCTTCAGAAACAAAAACCTATACCACATAAAGGGAGTTATCGCAGCAGCCCTCCCCGACGGTGGCATATTCTATAGGGCCAGAATTGGTCTGGATGAGCTTCCTCATGCATATCATGTTGATGGTGAGGTCACGCCAAGAACATCACGGTTGTGACAAACTGGAATTTTATGTTTTACTCAGGCGCAGGAATCCAATTTAAATGAAAAGAAGCTTATTACAGAATGATAAAATATATATTAATATGCAACTAACATGATATTAAGGCAATGTATATGGTTCAAGCTGTAATAAATATTGAAGAACATACTAACAGGATCTTAAATATTATCAAAGTCAAATATGGCTTGAAAGATAAAAGTTCTGCTATTGACCTCATGGCAACACAATATGAAGAAGAAATACTCGAGCCAGAACTTAAACCAGAATATGTTGAAAAAGCCAAGAAAATAATTCAGCAAAAGCCGGTCGATGTTGGTAGTGTTGATGATTTAAGGGATCGATTAGGCCTTTGATCTTTATGTATAACTTAAAGATAAAGCCTGATCTTGAAAAAACGCTTAAGAAACAGGGGAAAAAGAATAGGAAACAAGTTGAGATAATTCTTAAAAAAATTGATGAAATATTGGAAAATCCTCACATATATAATTTCTTTTTCCTTCGTATTCAAGATTTGAAAAAAAGGTTCTTCTGGATTCTTTTCCCTTACACGAGCATGAATATTCCATTTCCGAAAGTCACTATACCCCGTACTTGAAGGATACCGGGCTTGTTAACGTTTTTTTGCATATAAACTTTTTTATCTATTCTTAGTTGTACAGTCTTGAGTTGAAACATATTTCTCAACTACCTTTCATCCCTGTCCAACTGACCCGTGTTAGCAGCCAGGTGCCCACAGATAATCCTTGCACCATTCTTTGAGATGTGGAAAGTCCTGTCTCAATATTCTAATAAATCGTCCTTAGATTTTCTTTGCAATAAAACTTACGGAATATTTTGGCGGGTATTGAATAAAAATGATCGCTGCAAACTGATATATCGATGATCTTAATATCCAACTCCACAAAGGTCTTTTTTAGGAGTGCCTAGGCCACCATCGCTACATCACCCCCCAGTTCCTTACCCATATTCTTTGGACTGGATGCCATGTGGCTTTAAAGCAAAGATATGTCTATCATGCCTCACCTTCGTTTCATGAATTGTAAATATTGAAACCACTTAAAACACATAATATAAATATAATCGTCAAAGAAGAACAAGAGAATTCATATGGCTAAAGTAACAGTAAAACTATTTGCAAACCTTAGAGAACAGGCAGGAAAAACTAACATTGAAATCGATGGCAATGACCTGCGTGAAGTCTTAAATTCTTTAATAGAAAAATATAACGGACTTGGAGAATTGATTTTTAATAATGAGGAGTTCCATCCTTTCATTCATGTGCTGGTGAACGGCATCAGTGTAAGGGATAAGGACGGGCTGGACACTATGCTTTCCACAGGCGATGAGATCGCATTATTCCCCCCCGTCTCAGGCGGTTAGATATGGATAAATTATTCAAATCTCGTGTGGATGTAAATACTGCAAGACAGGTCTTTCTGGATATCGTTCATCCTTTGAAAGGGATCGAGAGTGTACCAGTAGAAGTAGCAGATAACAGAATTCTTGCCTCTGAAGTGTGCTCTGAGCAAGATGTGCCCCATTACAGACGATCTGCTATGGATGGTTTTGCAGTCCGGGCCGAGGAAACCCTGAGTGCATCTCCTGCATCCCCGATAATTTTGAAGCTAACTGAAGAAGAAGTGGTTCAGAATACATGCCAGCGAGTGCATACTGGTTCGGCCATGCCCGCAGGGGCAGATGCGGTAGTAATGCTTGAAGACTCCAGGCTAATAAACGGTGCTGTGGAAATAACAGCACAGGTCCATCCCAATAAGCATGTGGGGGAGATTGGTGAAGATGTGGAGGCAGGGGATATGCTCTTTGAACCCGGGCATCAACTGCGTCCCGGCGATCTGGCTGTACTGGGATCAATAGGTATCCAGGATATAGAGGTATATCACAGGCCAATGATTGCCATCATACCCACAGGCGAAGAAGTGATGCCCAGGGGGACAGTGTTAAACCCGGGAGAGATCTGGGAAACAAACAGTCTCATGACAGCTTCCTATGTTAAAAAATTCGGTGCAGTCCCAAGGATATCCGATATTGTCACCGACAATTATGAGCTGTTACGACAGGCCATTCTGGCAGAATCAGATGCTGATATGCTGATCATTAGCGGGGGCACATCAGTGGGTGAAAGGGACCTGGTCCCTTCGGTAATAGGAGAGATCGGTGAATTACTGGCACACGGTGTTGCTATCAGTCCCGGCAAACCTACCGCACTGGGTATTGTGAACCAAAAACCTGTTCTGTGCATGCCTGGCTATCCGGTAGCCGGTCTGGTGGCACTGCTGGTATTCGGGAAAGATGCAATACAAAAACTAGGTAACATCCCAAAAATACCAGAAATAATAATCAGGCTGCCCCTTAAAGATAAAATCACATCACGCCAGGGCTATCAGACCTATGTCAGGGTACGCATAGTAGACAATATTGTAGAACCATTGATGACGTCCGGGGCCGGAATACTAAGCTCTGTGGCCAAAGCTGATGGATATGTAGTGGTGCCGCCCAATATCGAAGGATATGGGGCGGGAACCGAAGTAGATGTTATTTTATTCTGATTATCTATCACCCAAAAGGTTGCCTACTGAAAGTCCTCCTGAACCGCTGGTAGAGCTGCCAGTTGAGAAGAAAGGTCGGAGTGCGCCAGCCAGTCCTGCAATACTCAATGATTGGATAATGATCTTGCCTGGCCCTGTGAGCTTGGTCAGGAATATTCCTTCCCCGCCAAACAAAGAGGTCTTGATCCCACCTGCCCTGGTTATATCATAGCTAACAGTTGAATCAAATCCCACTACTGAGCCGGTATCTACTTTGATAGTCTCACCCGGCTGGAGGTCTTTTACCACAAAGTCGCCGCAGGCATGAATAAATACCATGCCCTGTCCGCTGTATTTCTGTAAGATAAAGCCTTCGCCACCAAAGAGTCCGGCACCAAGCTTCTTGGTAAAAGCAACATCCATATCAACACCCGATTCGGCGCATAAAAAAGCATCCCTCTGGGCCATAAATTCTTTGCCGGGAGCTATCTGTATCGCTTCTATCTTGCCTGGAACATTGCCTCCGAAAGCTACAAACCCGTCACCTTGTGGTGTGAACTCTGTTATGAAAAACGATTCACCACTGACCATGCGTTTCAGACCTTTCAGTACACCGCCTTTGGCTTTTGCCTCCATGTCAATGTTATTGGTCATATGGTTCATTGTTCCGGCTTCAGCATACACGGTCTCGCCTCCATTCAGGTGAAGTGTCACCAGCTGGAGATTATCTCCTGTTATTTCATGTTTCATTATATTACCTCACTAATTAAGTGGAATAGATACTATTTATATTTTAATCAATCTCTTATAAAAAAATATTACCGTTAATTTTTTGCTAAATAGAGGTATCTAACATCACACACTACAGGGAATTTAATTCAATTTCATCCGGAAGGTCAACAAAGATGCCATTTAAAATACTAGAAAAAAGCCAGATCGTCCCTACTATACACCAGATAATTATAGAAGCTCCCAAAATTGCCAGAAAAGCCAGAGCAGGTCAGTTCGTTATTCTCAGGATCGATGAATCCGGTGAGAGGATCCCACTGACCATTGCCGATTTTGATGGTGAAAATGGAACTATTACCATCATCTTCCAGGAAATGGGCAAGACAACAAAACAATTATCCAAATTACAGGCAGGTGATAGTCTGCTTGATTTTGTTGGACCACTGGGAAATCCATCTGAAATTGAGCAGGTGGGTACAGTGGTATGTGTGGGTGGCGGTGTAGGTGTGGCCCCCATTTTTCCTATTGCCAGAGCTCATAAAGAAGCTGGTAACAGGGTATTAACCATTATTGGTTCCCGCAACACTGATCTATTATTATGGGAAGATAAGGTGCGGGATGTGAGTGATGAATTATATATCACGACCGATGACGGTTCAAAAGGTCATCACGGTTTTGTGACAGATATTTTAAAGCAATTACTGGAAGGCGATGAACAAATATCCCTGGTTATCGCCATCGGACCGCCTATTATGATGAGAACTGTTGCAGGTGTGACCCATCCTTTCGGCGTCAAAACCATGGTGAGTCTGAACAGTATTATGGTAGACGGCACCGGAATGTGCGGTTCCTGCAGGGTGCTGGTAGGGGGCGAGACAAAATTCGCATGCGTGGATGGTCCGGAATTCAATGCCCATGAGGTTGATTTTACACTGCTTATGAACAGGCTTATGATGTACCGGACTGAGGAACAACTGGCAGAAGAGAAATATGAATGCGATCGGGAGGGATGCCAGTGTTAGACAGGCAGCACATGCCCAGACAGGACCCTGAAAAAAGGAGAAAGAATTTCGAAGAAGTGGCACTCGGGTATTCCGGCGAACAGGCGAAAAAGGAGGCAAGCCGCTGCATACAGTGCAAGAAACCTGCCTGCATAGCAGGTTGTCCGGTTGAGATCAATATTCCCGCATTCATTAAATGTATAGATGAAGATGATATGGAAGGCGCTGTTAAAGAGCTTAAATCCATGAACGCCCTGCCTGCCATCTGCGGACGTGTATGTCCCCAGGAGAGTCAGTGTGAAGCGGTCTGCGTACTTGGAAAGAAAGGTGAACCAGTGGCTATCGGCCGTTTGGAAAGATATACAGCAGACTGGGAACTGGGCACTAAACCTATTCCTGAAGAAAAACCTGAACCCACAGGTAAAAGGGTTGCAGTAGTGGGTTCTGGCCCGGCAAGTCTTACGACAGCTGCAGAACTGGCAAAGCTGGGGCACAGCGTGACCATATTCGAGGCCCTGCACAAAGCTGGAGGAGTGCTGGTATACGGCATTCCGGAATTCAGGCTGCCCAAATCCATAGTCCTTAATGAAGTGAAATATGTTGAAAGACTTGGAGTTTCCATTCAATATAATAGTGTTGTTGGTAAACTGGATACGCTTGATGAATTGCTGGAGGAGTTTAATGCTGTTTTCCTGGGTACAGGTGCGGGTCTGCCCAGGTTCATGGATATTGATGGTGAGAACCTGAGCGGAGTGTATTCTGCCAATGAGTTTTTGACAAGGGTGAATTTGATGAAGGCTTATCAGTTCCCTGATTATGATACCCCAATAAAACGTGGACAGAGGGTTGTAGTAGTTGGAGGAGGCAATGTGGCTATGGACAGTGCAAGGTGTGCCGTTCGCCTTGGTGCAGAAGAGGTCACTATCATATACCGGCGCGGTGAAGAAGAGATGCCGGCCAGGAATGAGGAGATCGAGAATGCAAAGGAGGAGGGTATAAAGTTCAAGATATTATCAAACCCTACGAGGATTTTAGGAGATGAGAGTAACTGGGTCAAACATATAGAGTGTTTAAATATGGAACTATGCGAGCCAGATGAATCAGGCAGGTGCAGGCCAGAACCGAAATTGGGTACTGAACATCTAATTGATGTGGATGTGGTAGTAATAGCAATTGGCACCTCGCCTAATCCATTGATCCCGATGACCTCAAAAGGTCTGAAGACGACAAAGTGGGGGACCATAGTGGCTGACGAGAATGGTATTACCTCTAAAAATGGCGTGTTTGCAGGAGGTGATGTCGTTACCGGTTCTGCAACTGTAATAAGCGCAATGGGTGCCGGTAAGATCGCTGCTAAAGCTATTAATAACTTTCTTAATAATTGAAATTTTATGCTAAATTCTGGTAAAAAAATAAGCACAAGACTTCATTATTAGATTGAAGAGCAGCAAGTCCATAAAGTATATATATAATAAAAAATATATAACCGAAAAGTGAGCGGGTAACAACGTTTTTTAACTAACCCCCACTCCCCTACCCGCTCACTCATAATCATATTTTTTTCATTAAAGGTAAACCTAATCTGCTATAAGCTAATAATCAACATATATGGCAAAGAATGTAGTCATCATAGGTGGGGGAGCTGTGGGGATGAGTGTTGCCACTCATCTAAAACGGCATTCCAACCACAATGTTGTGGTTTTTTCATCAGAATCTTACACAGCCTACAGCCAGTGCGGGATGCCTTTTGTATTGGAAGGCAAAATATCTGGTTTTAATGATCTGATAGTAAAGTCGCAGGATGCATTAATGGAAATGGGTATAGAACTTCACCTTGATACTTCGGTCAACATTATCGATAGCAACAACCGGAAAGTCATTTCTGGTATAGGGGTTTTTGATTATGATCATCTGGTAATCAGCACTGGAAGTATACCATTTATTCCGCATATTAAAGGCCGGGAACTAAAAGGTGTATTTACTCTTCATATAATGTCTGATGCCATTGGAATCGATAAATCCCTTAATAATACCAGCCGTGTGTTGATCATCGGTGCCGGAGGGATCGGGGTTGAAATGGCGGCAAGTCTTATGAAAAGAGGACTGGAAACCGTACTGGTTGAAGCTCTTCCCCAGGTACTACCTCTAATACTGGACAATGATATGGCTTCCCTTATCGAGAATTATCTTAATTCCCTGGGGGTCAGGGTAATTACAGGAACACAGGTTGAATCAATAAACGGCTCACAACATGTAGAATCTGTTACAGTTGGGGGAGAGATACTTCTTGCAGAAACAGTGATTGTAGCAACAGGACTTAGACCCAATGTGGATATTGCCGGGGAGGCAGGATTTGATATAGGTCCTACTGGTGGAATCGTGACAGATGGTAGGTTAAGGGTCAGCTACCAGGGTGAATTCCTGGACAATGTATATTCGGGAGGAGAATGCGCCCAGGTAACTGATCTTATTACGGGACAGCCCACAATAAGCAGGCTCGGGTCGGCTGCAAGGCGCATGGCCCGGGTGATCGGTGAGAATCTCAGTGGCAAGATTTCCGATTATCCGTATACATTAAGCCCAAATGTGGTTGCTGTGGGTGATCTGGTGGCCGGCCAGGTTGGAATCACCTCCCATATAGCAAAAGAAAATGATATCAGTGTGGTCAGTGGGAGTTCCAAAGGACTTACCAGGGCAGGTTATTATCCTGGTGCCAGGCCGCTGCATATTAAACTATTGTTCGCCAATGAAAAGCTGGTAGGTGCACAGGTGATCTCTCATGAGGGGGTAAAGGAGAGAATTGACGCATTCAGCCTTGCCATCCGAATGGGTGCTACAGTTGAAGACCTGCTCAGATGGGAGACCTCGTATGCTCCTCCGGTATCAGGTGTTATCGACCCTGTGACTTTTGCAGTGGATGATGCCAGAAAAAAGATGGAATCAACTGCATGATCGCAATTGATGGTTCATTTGGTGAAGGCGGGGGCCAGATCATACGTACGGCAGTAGCCCTGTCTGCAGTCACGGGAAATGATATTTCAATCAATAATATCCGTGAGAACAGACCACAACCAGGCTTAAAAGCCCAACACCTCACAGCTGTCAGGACTGCTGCGGCTTTAACCCATGCAGACGTAACAGGCATGGAATTAGGGTCCAAACAGGTGATTTTCAAGCCAAAAGGCATCTTTGGTGGTCATTATAATGTGGATATCGGGACTGCAGGCAGCATCACATTACTGCTCCAGTGCTTGATGCCTGCTGCTGCCATGTCACCTGAAACTGTCACTCTGGATATAATAGGGGGAACTGATGTAGCCTGGTCGCCGCCAATTGATTACCTGTCCAATGTGCTGCTGCCAGTTCTAACATCAATAGGTCTGGATTGTAGTATTCATCTCCAGAAGAGGGGATATTATCCCAGAGGCGGCGGCAGAGTAAGAGTAGTAATCAATCCATCTAAGTTAACGGGAATTGATATTAAAAAAAGACCATGTAATATTATGGGTACATCGCACAGTTCCAATCTACCAGAACATGTGGTGCAGCACCAGGCCGATTCTGCCGTAGAAGCGCTTGAGAGGGCAGGTTACATATTATCTATTGATCTGGAAACTGCCAATAATGTTTCAACCGGCAGTGGGATCACCCTCTGGTCTGGCAATATAGGTGGATCAGCACTGGGAAGGCGGGGACTCACTGCTGAAAAAGTAGGCCGTGTAGCTGCCAGGGAGATTATTGCAGAACTTGATTCTGGTGCGGCTGTAGATATATATCTGGCTGACCAGTTGATACCATATATGGGTCTGGCAGGTACAGGGAGTTTCACTTCTCGGGAAATCTCAAAGCATACCAGCACAAATATCTGGGTTGTAGAGCAATTTTTGAAGATAAAATTCAAAATAAAAACTGAAAATAATCTACATAAAGTATATTTATGATTCGACGATATGTAAAAATTCTGGCGGGACCTCTTCTGATAATACAATAAACTCATTGACTATCATCATATTCACACCATTATCCATAGCATCAAATGCATCTATTTTGAAGATAACAGGATTCTCTGAGTGAACACTGGCAGCTTCAACAGCCTTCTCATAAGAAGTACTCATGTGAACATATCTCTGACGTACTGGCCTGATCCCCATCTCCAGAATCATTTCAGCCTCTTCCTGACTGCTGCCATAATAAAGGTCCTCCATATCATTCTCAGGAAAATTAAGTTCAATATCTACTGAATGACCATAACGGGCTCTGATCTTATTGCCATTTATCTGGTATCGGCCTTTGACATCTGATTCCACCAGAGCGTTGAGTCTCTGGGCCGATGCCCACGGGTATCTTGTTAACATAACATCTAATAAAACACCCATATCTACCCAACCAAGCTGGTCCATTGCCAACCCCAGATCATCAGGGAAATGTCTCAATGCGCCAGATAGGAAACGTCCCATCCGTTCAGTTCGTTCATCATCCAGTACGAATTTGCCGGACTCGCCGCATTTACATTTTTCACCTCGGAAATTTCCGTGGTTTGGACACTTTCGAATCATGTTATCGTATTATAATAAACACATCTTATAAACCTTATTAATTCATTTAGAATTACCGGACATAATTTAATATCAAAGAGGTTGAAATATATTTATTATAGAGAAGGTGGTACGGAATGGATTCTGAAATAAACGAGCTGATGTTCCAATTCTTAGATGATTTGGGACCTGAATTGATAATCCACATATATGACGTTAAAAATGATCTCAAAGCCATTGTTGTAGTTGATAATACGTCTGCAGGTCCGACAATTGGCGGCACCAGGATGTCAACAGAGGTTACGACCAGGGAAGTTGTCAGGCTTGCCCGCGGAATGACCCTTAAGAATGCAATGGCATGGCTGCCTCATGGCGGAGGTAAATCCGGCATCATCGCTGACCCCGCAAAAGCAGATAAAGAAAATCTTATCCGCACATTTGCAAAAAAGATCAAGCATATTTCTGAATATATTCCTGGCCCGGATATGGGTACCAGTGAAACTGAAATGGCATATATCAAAGATGAGATCGAACGGGCTGTAGGTCTACCACGGGAACTGGGAGGAATTCCACTGGATCAGATAGGCAGCACAGGATACGGTGTATACATAAGCACCAAGATAGCAGCCCAATACATTGACCTTGACCTGAATGGTGCCAGGCTAAGTGTGGAAGGTTTCGGGTCAGTAGGAAAACATTCAGCTCGTTTCCTGGCTGAAAAGGGTGTTGTCTTAATAGCTGCAAGCGATTCCAAGGGAACGATATACAATCCTGAAGGGCTGGACATTGAAGAACTTATCATGTTAAAGGATACTACAGGTTCAGTAAGTAGTTATCCACATGGGGATAAATTAATGGTAACTGATCTGCTGGATATCAGCACAGATATTTTTATACCTGCTGCCCGCCCTGACGTGATAACCAAGAGTAATGCTGATGTTCTGGATGCCAGACTGATCGTGCAGGGTGCAAATATCCCTATTACGTTAGAAGCAGAAAGATTGCTCCATGAAAGAGGTGTACTGAGTATACCGGATTTTGTAGCAAACGCCGGCGGTGTGATCACGGCTTCTGTGGAATATCATGGAGGAGTTGAAAAAGATGCCTTTGAACGGATTGAAGAGACTATCAGTTCCAATACAAGATATGTCCTTGAATTTGCAAATAAGAAAAACCTGACTCCCAGGGACGCAGCATTATATATTGCCATGAAGAGGGTAAAAAAGGCAATGGAGTACAGAAAATAGGAGGAGGATTTCTTGACATTAAAGGCAATTTTCGAACCAGAATCAATAGCAGTTATAGGGGCTTCATCTTCCCCTGATAAATGGGGTCATGTGATATTGAAAAACCTTCTAAGCAGTGGGTATAAAGGAGAAGTTTTTCCAGTAAATCCAAAAGATCAGACAATTTTAGATAGGAAATGTTATAATTCAGTCCTTAACATACCTGTTCACGTAGATCTGGCAGTAATCGCAGTTCCCAGATCCTATGCGTTAAATGTTACCGAAGAATGTGGTAAAAAGGGAGTTAAAGGAATTATTATGGTTACTGCAGGATTCAGTGAATTGGGTGGTGAAGGACGAGAGATTGAAAAAGAACTGGTGGAGATCATCGAGCGTTACCACATGAGGCTTGTGGGCCCCAATACCCTGGGTGTTGTAAATGCCCATACTGGTATGAATGCCAGTATTATCTCAAGACTGCCAGAGGCTGGTGGAATATCTTTCATAACCCAGAGCGGTACATTGGGGTTGGCACTGGCTGACTGGACCATGGAGATGGGATTGGGCCTGCATCTGGTTATCAGTACAGGTAATAAGGCTAATATCGACGATGTGGATTTGCTGGAATATCTGGCCCAGGATCCAAATACTGATGTTATCGCCATGTATGTGGAAGGGATCAGTAGGGGAAGAGATTTCATAAAAGCAGCACAGCGAATTTCCAAACCAATACTGGCACTGAAAACAGGCAGGACACAAAGCGGAGCAAAAGCGGTATTCTCACATACGGGCAGCTTGGCTGGATCTGATGAGGTGTATTCAGCTGCCTTCAAACAGGCGGGTATTATCAGGGTTGATAATATCGAAGACCTGTTTGATTCTGCCCTGGCCCTTTCAGTACAGCCTGCTCCTAACGGAAACAGAGTGGGTATAATCTCAAATGGAGGAGGTGCCAGTATCATTGCTTCCGATGCTTGTGAGCGCCTGGGTCTTACCATTTCTGAATTACTGCCTGCGACCCAGCAAAAAATAAAAAAATTAATCCCGGAATTTGCTTCAGCCCATAATCCAATAGATACTGCCGGATTAGCTAAATTCGAGACCTATAACGGCATTGTAAGACATATGCTTCTGGACCCCAACATTGACGCTTTGGTAGTAATATATGTACATACGATTATGGGTGATCCTGCACAGCCAGCACAGGCTGTAGTAGATATCAGGCGTGGAGACTGCAGTAAACCGATAATTGCATGCTGGATGGGAGGTACCGGCACTGAACAAGGGGTTAAGATATTGAAAAATGGTGGGCTTCCTAATTATCCTGTTCCTGACAGGGCTGTTGAAGCTTTGGCTTCATTGGTTCAGCATCATGGATTCCTGGAGAAGGTGAAGATATGAACGGAAAACATGACGTATGGGAATTACTTAAGGAATATCAGATTCCTGTGTTGCCAATAGTAAAAGCATCCTCGCTTGAGGAAGTTATTGAAGTTTCAAACTCAATGGGTTATCCGGTTGTCATGAAAATTTCATCGCCTGATATTTCACATAAAAGCGATGTGGGCGGAATTATATTGGATATTAATTCTGAAGAAGAAGTTAAAAATGCTTACCATAATATGATGGATACTGTTAATCAGAAGGTTCCTGATGCCAGAATAGATGGAGTAATGCTGCAAAAAATGGCCGAACCTGGGATTGAAGTTATAATAGGAGTTAAACTTGACCCGCAATTCGGTCATGTTATAATGTTTGGTCTTGGTGGGATATTTGTTGAGATTTACAGGGATGTTTCATTCAGGGTAACGCCTATAAATAGTGAAATGGCTCGTGATATGATACTTGAAATAAAAAGCAGCCCAATTCTAATGGGTGCCCGGGGGCGTCCAGCTGCTGATATTAATGCTATCATTAATGTAATTATCAAATTATCAGAAATGCTAGAAAAAAATCCGGATATTGTTGAACTGGATATTAATCCGTTGATCGTATATGAGAAAAACGCAGTTGCAGTGGATGCCCGGATGCTGAAAAATGAAAAAAACTGATCTTAGTATTTGCGCATAATTAAATTGAACAAAATTAATTTTCTCGTGGACATATTTTGTAATTCCATTCAACATTTGGCTTGTTTTACTTTTTATTTAGCCATGGCGACACTCCACACACAACAACCGAATACAACTTCCCCAACCCACACCCGGCGCATATCCACCTCCACACAGCTACCCCTGCAGGAGGGGGCAGGAATCACATTCATAATCGGCACCCTGTTTCACATCCCTGACTCTCCGGATCCAGGCCACACGAATATGCAAGGTTGGCTGCTTCCTTGCTGCCCTATCGGGCTGGTGGCAGGGATAGCTATACATGGCCACACCCCAGACCGCCAGATCAATAGAAAAGCGCCAGCCTCCTCACCACAAGAGCGGGTGAAGCAGATCGGGACGGGCACACGGGCAGAGTGAAGGCGAGAAGGGGCGGCGGGA
>JACUTQ010000023.1 GCA_014859725.1 Methanosarcinales archaeon
AATAGAATTATATTCAAACTATTTAAATATTGTCAATTAATTAGGGACACGACCTGATTTTGCAAATTTATAATTATTAGAAACAATAAGAATATCTTTTAGATTCAGAAAAGTAAGTTCTTCAAAGAAATCTTCTAAAGAGCAGTTTTCGGATAACTCACCCTCTTTAATACGCAATAATTCAGTAATAACTCCATTAGGTATTTTTGTCTTCCAATTAATTCCAAAATTTATTAAAAAAATCTCATTTGAAATAAATTTTCTAAGAATCGGTTCAAATGTATTTATGAGAATATCATAACCATAGGTTCTATTTAATCTTTTATTTTCAATCGACATTTTTCCTCAATCATATTTTAAAGTGCTTTAATAGTGTATGGATTCTGCAATTGATAATAAACATAAATTAATATTTTATAAAGATTTGTTTTTAAAAATCAAAATAATTATCCTCTAGTAAGTACTCACTGTAATTTCAAAATATGCCCCATCGAGCATAAATCCCCCCTACTATAACCATCCCCGTACTAAGTACGAGCTCTTCGTACATTTAAATAAAACGGTTTGTTGCTTTGAATCCTGTTTTATGGTTATTTATCTAAAACAGGAAATTATTTTCCTTCCTTTAATGCTGGTTGCCGAAAATAAGGTCAACTACACAATCCATGAAACCCCATCTCGAAGTCACCAATATACCTCGGACAAATATCCAAAACCTGCAGATTCCGTTATAAGAAATTCACCCCCATTCCAACATCACAAATTCGACATCTATCTCCACCATTCAAAGGAACCTGATCCCCTCAGGCAATTCCCCAACGATCTTCCTGAAAGCCTCAGGCCACTTATCAGGATCCAGCCCCTTTTGAGCATAAAAAGCACTCGCCCAGCGTTCAAGCCCTATCCCGCTGCAGCCTGACCATAGTGCCTGGTTGCTCTGGTGCTTTACATTGAAACCTTTGGGATACTTATCACCGTTCACGCTCATGTTCTGGAACTCCAGCCATTCCGCATCCTCGCCCCTGTATGGCATGGAGGCCTCGTAATCGATGGTGCCTACCCGGCTCTCGGTAGCGAGGCCGGTCAGTCCCTCCTGCGCCATGAACCAGGGTGTCACCCAGGCCATTCTCCATTCCAGGTCCAGGATATCGTTGAAAATGTGACTGTACCGCTTCTGCATGGCCTCGGAATGGGCCACCACCTGCTCGGGCGTGCCAACGAAAACCAGCTCCATGCGGTGGAACTCATCCACCCGCTCCATACCGTGGAGACCGCCGCTCTCATATCGGTGGGATGTCCCGCTGCGGTCGAACACGAACAGAGGCAGGTTGTCGTCAGGCAGGGTCTCACCCTGCAGGAAAGGCCAGAACGGCGGGCACTGGGCATAACATAAGCCTCCGATGGGTTTATCGATCTTCTCAGCCACCATATCCAGCGGCACCTCCAGCGTGACCTTGTAGTGATCTATCACCTCTTCCCAGAACTCGGGGTCCCTGGTCTTGGGCGGGCACACGTAATAGATCTCAGGATACACACCCTTGGCATGACCCGAGCGCTGCCACACGTCCCAGGTGACCAGTTTCGGAAATATCATCTCCCTGTACCCCAGCGGTTTAATGATCTCTTCCACCACGATCCTCTCGAAAGCCCTGAACACTGCCACGCTCTGGGGACCGTGTATCCACTGGCCCCTGCTGCTGCCCCGTTTGATCCAGCCCAGCTTCATCAGCTCCTGGGTAGGGTCTGTTGTGAACAAAGGCTCCTTTTTCCCGCTTTCCCACAACAGGTGCCAGTGTTCGGCCTTGCCCCCGTAATCCTGTGCCGCCACCTTATCCTCTAAAAGCGATATGATGCGATCAGGCACCCGGTTCTCGATCTCTGCCTGGCCCAGTTCCAGTGAAAGCACTATGGCTCCGTCAATATATTCCATACTCTTCACGTATGGTATCTTCATCTGCTTCAACGGTTTCCGGGCCGGGATATGCACCATGAATTCAGGTATCTCAAGACCCCTGACACCTATCCTGTGCTCCTTTCCCAGCATCCCGGCCAGGGGTTTGCGAAGCCGCAAAATTGCATCATGGGCCCGTACATGCCTGCCAGACGTGATCTCAACAAATATTCCATCACTGGTAACATCCTGTGCAGTTATTTTGGCACCCTGCCCCTCGGGTGCTCCTTTGGAAAGCACAGTTCCCTGGGCATTTGTTAACAGCTCAATTATTGCGTCCTTCGCTGGAGTGGGGTCTGCACTTGTCTTGAAAAGTCCTTGAAGTCTAAACTGGAGTTCCATTAATCGTCATTCCTTTTGTGAATATTTTTCTTATTATCAACAGTAGTAAGTACATCAGCTGCAATTCTGGCATTTAAAATATAATCGTCTACAGTAGCAATTAAACTTCCCATTTTTTCTGACTCGAAATAGGTCGTGACAGCCATCTCCCCATATTCGGTTCTCATACTATTCATGTTATCAGGCTCAAGCGCTCGCGTGATCATGCCAGCCAGTTCAGGGGCCTTCTCATCCCTTATTTCGATCTTTCCCCTGATCTTCATCCCAGCTGGCCTCCGACTATCTTATCCACTGCTCCCAAAAACTCATCAATTGCCTGAGGCGGAATACTGGCCCCTGATGCAACATTATGACCTCCGCCCTGGCCGCCCACACCGGCAGCAGCTTCACGCATGGCAACGCCAAGGTCAAGTCCTTTATCCACCAGTCGCCTGGTACCCCTGGCCGATACTTTGACAACATCTTTCACAATATTCAATGTAATAAATGGTTTATCAGGACATACATACCGTATCAATGTGCCTGCAATAATACCGGTCCCGGAAGCATCTTCCAGTGCCACGTATCTTATATGGTCCATTTCCCTGATCAATTTCTCGCCAGCCTTTACCTGCTCAAACACTGTCTTCTGGTATTTGGAAGATATCCTGGCCGCCTCTTCAATCACACTGGCATCTCTCATGCACAGTGCCAGGCCCAGGGCTGGCAGGTCCATTTTCCCGCAGCAGTTAAGCATCCATTCCAGGCTGTAGATATTTGATACCACTTCCTTGTTCAGTATCAACACATCTCCCACTATGGACTGAGTAACAGCCGGTTCAGCCCTGCCAGCAATTTTCAATGCCATGGCCGAAGCCAGTTTACTAATGTCCTTCGCCCCCATGTCCAGTATATTGCCATTCACTCCCAGCTCTTCTATAAATCGATCTGTAGCTTCCCTGTCCCCCGCTATGTCAAGATACGGCTCAAGCAGGGTCAGCAGTACCTCATCCACGGGCCCGTCCGGTATCCTGAGGCCTTTTCTAACAGATATGACTCCCGCGTTCTGGCCCTCCAGCAGGATTTCCAGATTTGGCCCTTCCATTCTCTGTTTATCTCCCACTGCCCCTGTTAATGCCAGACCCGCCAGATCAACATTATCACCCATGGCCCGGGCCACGAAATAAGCAGTCCCGGAAGCAGATAGTAACGTAGCTCCATCAATACCCACCACCTGAGGATTGACATGGACCCAACCTGAATGGTCACCAATGACCTGATGGTGGTCGATTATGAATACATCATCCTTTATCCGGTTAACCAGATCAGGCTGGCCGCTGCCCATATCACAGAACACAACAGCACTGCCTTCTCCATAATTGTCGATGCTATCGACCACATCCTGATTAAAGCTACTTACTATCGAGGTCCTGAAAATAATATTGGATCTCAGCAGTGCATTAGAAATAATCCCGCCGGCAGTAATGCCATCCGCGTCATTATGGGATATGACCCTGACAAAACTATAATTTTCAAGTGCTTTTGCAGCTTTTTCTGCCAGAGAGACCAATCTAGCTGTCATCCCAGGAATAATGGTAAAAATAGATGAAATAGTTGATGGATATCCCACCAACTATATGGTTGTACTACTGGTGAATATTACTCAGTAATAAATCTCTCAGCAGTATCTGGATTGTATTTCCAGTCTTTTGGTAATAAACCTGTGCAGCGATAGTATTTTGCAAGTCTTCGCACTTTTGCTTCAGTGAGATTCAAAGCCCTTTTATTGTGGTTATCTTTATGATTTGATGCAATATGGACCCTAAGTCTCAATGCTTTGGTAATAAGATTGGTAAAATCCTCTGGCAACTTTGGTGCTGCATCATATCCTTCAAGTATCTTACTGACCTTCTTACCTGTAGATAATGTGATATCAGGGACCCCGTACATGTCCCTCATGATAATACCTATTTTGCTGGTAGAATTCCCCTCGTTGGCAAGCTCTACCACTTTTTTTTCTATTTCATCAGATGAAAAGGTGACCCATTGCGGGGCTTCTGTTCTCAAAGGTTTTGTGGACCTTGAGGAGCCCTTTCTTCTGGTATGCATTTTAGCCAAATATTGTTCCTCCAATTATGATAATATTGAAATTTTAATGTTTGATTTTTTGTGGCGAAGCAAAGTGTACTTATAATCACACTATATAATATATATGTTGCGCAGATTCAACCCACTATGAATTCGTATTATTTTTATAGTGATATTGTAGTCTAATATACATGGTCAATAATCTGGAAAACATATTAAGCGGAGGATTTCATACCTGGTCCCGCAATATCAATATTGCTGTCCCATTGATCATCAATGAACTGATCCAATTACTCATCCTGATATTGTCACTAGCGATAGGCATGTTAATGTTATTAGGGGTCAATTCGGCTGAGGAGATCGCTCTTATGAATGAAGATGAGATCGCCTCATTATTAATATCCTCATCCCAGGATAAACTTCCTGCCCTGATAATTTTTGTTATATTGATTTTTGGAATTTTGTTACTATTTGACTCATACTTCATAGCAGGAGCGATTGGCATGGGACAAAATGCCACATCATCAGGAGATACAGGCATACATGACATGCTATCTTCTGGCGGCATGAATTTTATTAATGTATTTCTGGCCAACGTATTATTAATTTTAATAAAATTCGTAGGAGTAATTTGTGTAGTACCTGGCGCCATCATTGTCAGGAACAATATGGAATTGATAGCGGCCAATCAGCTTACTGCAGGTATATTGCTGCTGCTGGCAGGTTTTGGAATCTGGATGATATATTTGTTGATATTGGATATAATATTCAAACCTGTATTGTACATTATTGTTGTAGAAAACATTGATGCAGTGGATGGGATAGTCCAAGGATTAAGGTTCTTTATGGAAAATAAGCTAAGTATATTTTTTATCTGGCTATTTATTTTTTTGATCACGCTAATCATAAACATAATATTCTACTTTATCAGCTACATCATATCTTTCGCAGAAATTGAAGAATTGGATTTTGCCTGGTCATTCGGAAGCCAGTTATTGATCATCCTCACTTTGCAACCATTAATAATTATCTGGTGGACCAGGTTGTATATGGTCAGAACAGAAAAATTTATCTATAGTAATGATTTACTGACGCCCTCCTGGGATGCATAATATTTATAGCATCCATGCATTACGAACCCGTTATAACCAAGTAAGGGATAGATTATGGACAAGTATGACAGTGTGATGGAACTTGCAAAGAGACGGGGTTTCCTCTGGAATTCATTTGAGATATATGGCGGATCAGCCGGGTTTTATGATTACGGGCCGTTAGGAGCCATGTTAAAGCGCAGAATAGAAAATATCTGGCGGGATATTTTTGTTGTAAATGAGGGATATTATGAGATCGAAGCACCTACCATTGGCATTGAGGATGTGTTTGTGGCTTCAGGTCATGTGGGTGGATTCTCTGACCCTTTGTCAGAATGCCAGAAATGCCATGAAGCATTCAGGGCAGATCATCTTGTCCAGGATGTCGTAGATAATCCTGACACTTTATCATCAGCCGAAATCAGTGAAATAATAACAAAGAATCTTATCAAATGCCCGGACTGTGGTGGGGAATTGGGAGATGCATATGAGTTCAACCTGATGTTTAGCACAAATATCGGTCCCGGCTCAAAACGTACGGGTTACCTGCGGCCCGAGACTGCACAGGGTATGTTCGTTGATTTTCCCAGACTCCTTCGTTTCTACAGGGAAAAATTGCCTTTCGGAGTCTCACAGATCGGAAAGGCTTACCGCAATGAGATATCACCACGGCAGGGTGTAATTCGTCTGCGGGAATTCACCCAGGCAGAAGCCGAGATATTCGTAGACCCAAAAAATAAGAATCATCCAAAATTTGAGAGTATTTCAGGAAAAAAACTGACATTATATTCAGATCCTGCTCAATCCAATGGCAGTGACCAGGTAGAAATGAGCATGGAGAATGCTGTGCAGCAAGGTACTATCGCTCACCAGTTTCTGGCTTATTCCATGATACTGACCCAGGAATTCCTGTTGCGTGTGGGCATATCGCATGATCGTCTGCGGTTCAGGCAACACATGAAGGACGAGATGGCCCATTATGCTATTGATTGCTGGGACGCCGAGATATTATCTGACAGGTTCGGTTGGGTTGAAATTGTGGGGATAGCAGATCGTACAGATTATGACCTCAAAGCCCACAGCACGGTCAGTAAGACTGATCTATCAGTCTACGTGGAATATGATGAACCAAAAAGTACAGACAAGCTTTTAATTAAACCTGATATGGGTAAGATAGGACCGGCATATAAAGGCAAGGCAAAAGCAGTTGTGGAAGCATTACAGTCACTGGATGCAAATGATCAACAAGATGGGGAGATCAGGATCACTGTTGATGGGGAACAGATCACCATACCTCCCGATATGTTCCAGATCCAGAAAGTTACCGAAACTGTGAGGGGCGAGAATATCGTGCCCCACGTTATAGAACCGTCTTTCGGGATCGACAGGATCACATATGGAGTGCTTGAACATGCTTACAGGGAAGAGGATGTTGAAGGCGAGGACGAGTCAAGGATCGTACTGGGCTTAAAAGGTGAAGTAGCTCCTGTCCAGGTTGCCATATTGCCCTTATTGACCAGGCAGGAACTCATAGGACCTGCCAGAGAGATCGAATCCTCATTAAAAAAGAAGGGCATAATGGTGGGCTATGACGATTCAGGCACTATCGGCAGGCGGTACCGCAGAAATGACGAGATCGGTACACCCTATTCAATTACCGTTGATTATGATACACTTGAGGACGGAACGGTAACCATCAGGGATATTGAAACAATGAAACAGGTGCGATCCCCGGTGATAAATATAGCTGACACCATATTTGATCTGATTTATGGGAATCTTCAATTCCAGGATGCTGGTACACAGGTCACCTAATAATTTTACGTTATGGTCAGTATAATCTTAAAAGAGATCCTCAGAAAATCCATTCACCTATTAGGAATACTTATTCCTGGAATTTATTATTTCATTGACCGCAGCACTGCCATTCTCTGGTTAAGCCTCATTGTAGGTGTGCTGTTCATTGCAGAATGGATGAGATTACGCGAAATTATCAGCTTTCCCAGCATCATTCTGCGTTCCCATGAAGTGCATAAAGTTGCAGGACATCTCTATTTGATGGCATCAGCCTTGATCGTCATTGCCCTGTTTTCCAAGACTATTGCCATTGCTGCAATTACCATGGCTGTTATTGGTGATACATCTTCAGGTATTGTGGGTGCACTGTGGGGAAAAAAAGCCCATGTCAGGCACACCAGGTTACCTCTCAAACCCGCCCCCATATTGCTTGTTATGTTTTTAACTAGCTTTATCTCAGGATACCTGGCAACTCTTGCTCCACGATTAGACACACTGCCTGTATTTTCATTAGCACTGGGAGCCCTGGGTGCTATGCTTGCAGATGGGATCCCATGGCAGATTCGCGGCCGGATACTGGACGACAATCTGACAATACCCATAATATCGGCATTGATAATTTTCCTTTCACCTGGTTTTTAAATATTTAGCAGCTCCATAGTATTTGCCACGCCGAGAGCCACACCTTCCACCTCTATTCCGCCCTTGCCTTTTGCACCATCACCTACAATATAGAGTCCCTTTAAAGGAGTAGAGTTGCCAAGGTCAGAACCAGATTCTGCCCTGTTTACAGGCCAGTCATCCCGATAGGTCTGCACCATAAGAACCTCATAATCCTCACCAGGGAACAAATTCTTAATATCCTGGAGTCCCAGGTGTATCTCGGACTGTATGTCATCGGATTTTACAGTCTGGTGGGTCATTACCAGGTGTTTACCAGGAGGTGCCAGGGATGGATCGATATTGGTAACCTCGTTCATACCGTTAATTCGATTCGCATAGGGGGTTAATAACACACCGCTGTGGCCGATTAGAGGCTTATCTGCCCCAATTGATATCTTGATACCGGCAGATGGTTTCAACTTTTGTAAAACTTCTATATATTCCCTGAATTCATCAGTCTGGGGGTGGTCGTAGAGCTCAGTTGTACTTTTGTGACCGATATTACTTATGATCAGATCACCCATTACGGTTTTACCTTTGATCTCTACACCCACGGCCCTGCCGTCAACTGTGAGGATCCTGTCCACCTCACAATTGGTATGAATACGTCCACTGCCAGATAGTATTACACTTTCAAGGGCATCAATTACCGCGCCGCATCCTCCCATCGGCACCCCTGGACCGCCCCAACTGTACATATTCTTGATGATAGCCAGCATCTCCTCAGCCGATACATCTTCACATGACATGCTCAGTGACCAGCCGCAGAATGAATCGGCCATCTTGACCAACCACTCGTCGTTTATGAATGGGTAAAACCATTGCTTGAAATTCTTATTTTTTGGTTTATCGAATTTGGATTTAAAAGTAAGAAAGGTCAGTTTCAGTTTATTCAACCAGGAGAGCGGGTCTGCAAAATCATGGAATTGAATGTCTTTAAATCCACCATTTTCAGGAAT
This sequence comes from Methanosarcinales archaeon, assembly GCA_014859725.1. NCBI lineage: Archaea > Methanobacteriati > Methanobacteriota > Methanomicrobia > Methanosarcinales > Methanosarcinales archaeon. The sequence continues at coordinate 8,871 of JACUTQ010000023.1, forward strand.
CCTGAGAAACGCCATGGGAGATGAAGTGACGATATGCACCTCAGCACCCACTTCTTTTAGCATGGATGCTAAAGGACCGTTGGGGCCGTGTGGGATCATATGCAGGGCTCCTGATGTGAGTTGGAATCCTTTATGTTCCAGGTTTATGAACCGTCCCCCTATCATGGGAAGACGTTCATAAACTTCCACTGTATGACCGGCCTTCACCAAGCGAGCTGCACAAAGCAGTCCTCCAAGACCACCTCCAATTATCAATACTTTTATTGATCATCCCTCCTGATAGCTTTCACAGGGCAGTAGGGGATACATAGATGGCACCGGGTACATGTATCGCCTATCATGGCCTGTCCGCAAACAGAAATGGCATGACTTGGACAAAAAGTGACACACTGACCGCAACCTACACAATTATCTATGATCTTCATGTTATTCAAAACCGGTGTGGAAATAGTTTTTCTACTATATATATAATCTAACTATTTCTCCAAAAACATAATACAGGGATTTCCACATAAATAAATATCTCCCAAATATTCACAAAATTCTACAGAAAATCGAATATTATTGACCTCCATAGGAAACATTTATTAGTGACAAAATATGTGTTACGTATTGGTGATTTCTATAAGCATACTTGAGTTTCAAAGATGAGGTAAAAAACAAGGAACAGTATAGTTCAATCATATTTTATTTAGATAATGAACAAAAAGCAATAGCAGAAAATGTGATCAATATTTTGAAAGAGAAAGGATACAATGTTGTGACAAAATTAAAAGAAGCGGCTACCTTCTGGAAAGCTGAGGATTATCATCAAGATTACTACACTAAAAAAAGAGGGACACCATACTGTCATGTTTATACAAAACGCTTTGATTGATCATTTTTCTCATCATCTGATCAGTGCTCTCCTCAAAGAAGTAATGTCAGAAAATAAAAAAAGAAGGCGAAATATTATATATTAAGCTTATCATAATTATAACTGACAATTTTTGAATTAAAAGTAATAATGGGGAGTTATAATGAGTAACAAGAATCAGAAATATAAATTAACTACTGCTTTTGGGATACCTGTAGCTGACGATCAAAATAGCCTTAGTGCCGGAGAACGAGGTCCGGTTCTGATGCAGGATACTCACCTGCTGGAGAAATTAGCTCACTTTGATCGTGAACGTATCCCTGAACGTGTAGTGCATGCAAAGGGAGCCGGTGCAGGAGGATACTTTGAGGTTACTGCAGATGTCACCAAATACACAAAGGCAAAGTTTCTTTCCGAAATTGGCAAGAGATGCGAGGTATTTGCCCGGTTTTCAACTGTTGGAGGAGAGAAGGGATCAGCAGATGCCGAGCGTGATCCACGGGGATTTGCTTTAAAGTTTTATACAGAGGAAGGCAACTATGATTTAGTCGGGAATAATACACCGGTTTTTTTCATACGTGACCCGTTAAAATTTCCAGATTTCATACACACACAAAAGCGTAACCCTGCCATGAACTGTAAGGATCCGAATATGTTCTGGGATTTCCTTTCACTGACGCCTGAATCAATTCACCAGGTAACCATTCTCTATTCCGATCGTGGCATTCCAGCCTCATTTAGAAACATGAATGGCTATAGCAGTCACACATTTAAGTGGTATAATGAGATGGGTGAATATTTCTGGGTGCAATATCATTTTAAGACTGATCAGGGAATTAAGAATCTTACTCGTCAGGAAGCAGAGATTATTCGCGGAAAGGACCCGGACCACGCTACAAGGGATCTCTATGAGGCTATTGAACGGGGAGATTACCCATCATGGACTCTCCAGATGCAGATAATGACCCCTGAGCAGGCAAAGGATTATCGTTTTGATATCTTTGATATCACTAAAGTCTGGCCCCATGCTGACTTTCCACCGATCGAAGTTGGAAAGCTGGTTTTGAACCGTAATCCTGAAAATTACTTTGCAGAAGTTGAACAGGCTGCATTCGGCCCGGGGAATCTTGTGCCAGGTATTGCCACTTCTCCGGATAAGATGCTCCAGGGTCGTCTTTTCTCGTATCATGATACCCATATCCACAGACTGGGTCCCAACTATCACCTGCTGCCAGTAAATGCACCAAAAAATGCACCTGAGAACAGCTATCAGCGCGATGGATTTATGCGTACCGATCCAAATGGGGACGGTGGTCCGAATTACTGGCCAAACAGTTTTAATGGTCCTGAGCCAGACATTTCTGCAAAAGAACCTCAGATAGAAATCTCAGGAAAAGCAGATCGTTTCCAATATACGCATCCAAACGATGATTTTGTTCAACCTGGCAATCTATATCGTGATGTAATGAGCGATCAGGATCGTGAGAATCTGGCAGGCAATATTATTGGTCATCTTGGAGGAGCGCAAAAGCGTATCCAACTCCGTCAGACGGCTCTGTTCTTCAAGGCAGATCCGGATTATGGTCGTCGGGTGGCTAAGGGACTTAAACTGGATATAAAAGAAGTTGAGAATTTGGCTTATATGTCACACGATGAACGAGCAAAAGCAACATTATAAGTAGATACTTCCTACAAAAATCTAGATATAAAAATATGGGGGCATAAACCGGATGCCCACTTCAGAGTAAATTGTCTACAGGGAGAAATGAGGTTAATTAATGGCAATAATCAACGATTCCACTAAAGAAACTGTAAAGAAAAAGCTGGAAGAAGGACTGGAGGGGAAGATCACACTGGTAATGTTCACCCAGGAGATCGAATGCCAGTTCTGTAGTGAATCCCGGGAACTCGTGAATGAGGTAGCTCAATTATCACCCAAGATCGAAGCTAAAATCTATGATTTCATGAAAGATGAAAAAGAGGCTAAGAAATATGGTGTGAAAAAAATCCCTGCAATTGTAATGCTTGGTGATAAGGATTATGGGATCAGGCACTATGGTACTCCATCAGGTTATGAATTTCCCACATTTGTTGAAGATATGATCAATGTATCAAAAGGCAGGACCGACCTATCTGAGGAAGTAAAAAAAGAATTAGCAGACATAAAGAAGAAAGTGCACATCCAGGTACTTGTGACTCCCACTTGTCCGTATTGTTCAAAAGCTGTTCTGACTGCCCATAAAATTGCAATTGAGAACGACAATATTACGGCTGATATGGTGGAGATCGTGGAATTCCCTGATATTGCTCAAAGATACGGTGCCATGAGTGTACCCAAGATCGTGATCAATGAATTAGCTGATTTCACAGGCGCCCAGCCTCCAGAGAAATTTCTGGAAGAGATACACAAGGCTTTGGCAGCAGCTGATAATCCCATGTACATGTAATCGTACAACATCATTAAAATGCCACATTCTTTTATTCGGTTATCCACTTAGTGATCTGGCTGACATCAGGTATTTTGCCTGCTATTTTCACCTCTCCATCGATCACAACACCCGGGGTCATCATCACTCCATATTCCAGTATCCGATTAATATCTTCTACCTTCTCTATCTGGATATCCAGACCCAGTTCATCCACTGCCTTTTGAACATTTTTTGTGGTTTGTTTGCATTTTGCGCAGCCAGTACCTAATATTTCAATTTTCAAATCCTAACGCCTCTTGCCTATCCAATTACAAATATCATCATATTCAGGAACACTCCCCTCACACATCACCCTGCCGTCAACTACCACAGCAGGAGTAAGGGCCACCTCGTATGTCATTATGGTTTCCACATCTGTTATTGGTATGACCCTGAATTCAGTTCCCACCACAGCCCTCACCACCAGGTTTAATGTATCATTAAACTGCTTACCGCCAATGCCCAATACCCCCACTTTATGTTTTAATCCCTTTCCACAATCAAAACATATTATTTCACGGCCTTCCCGGTTAGTGGTAAATATCTTGAAACACACCGGACATTTCGCCTCATGCAAATTGCTTTTTTTCTTCTTTAAAGCATGATCCACCAGTGCAGCATTAAAGCAGCTGCATCCACCCTTATCATCCATTACTCACACCTCTATCTGAATTGCCTTTTCAGGACATGTGACTTTGCATAACATACAGATCTTACACTCCCCAGGACTGGTAACCACACATTTATTGTCCCGTATCTCCAGACTTCGGCTCTTGCATATTTTCATGCATTCTCCGCATCCAGTACATTTGTTCTCATCTATTATGATATTGATTATGTTATCCCGCCCGTTTTTAGATATAATTAGTCTTAATCTGAATTAAATAAACTGCTGGTTCTCAGACATATACTGACTAGTATCAGCATCACCGGGACCTCGATCAAAACCCCAACCACCGTGGCAAGGGCGGCACCTGAATTGAGACCGAACAGCATAATGGCCACCGCAATGGCCACCTCGAAATGATTGCTGGCGCCGATAAGTGAGGTAGGCGCCGCGTCTTCATACGTCAGCCCGAAATATTTGGATAGACCATAAGCAAGAGCGAATATGAAAAAGACCTGGATTAATAGGGGCACTGCTATCATTCCGATTATCAGGGGTTGTGCTATTATCACGTCACCCTGAAGACTGAATAGCGTTATCAATGTGATCAGGAGTGCAGTGATGGCAATGTTGTGCATGACAGGGGAAAATCTCATTTCAAACCATTGGGCACCTTTTGTTCTTAACAGGTGAGTACGAGAGAAGTAGCCGGACACTAATGGAATTCCCACATACAATCCCACAGATAATGCCAGAGTCTTCCAGGGAACCACTATATCACCGATCCCCAGAAGCCATCGTGCCAGCGGTGCATACAGGATCAACATTGTCAGGCTGTTGATGGCCACCATGACAAGTGTGTGACCTTGGTTTCCCTTTGCCAGATACCCCCATACCAGGACCATGGCAGTACACGGTGCAATTCCCAGAAGTACCATCCCTGCAATATATTGCGACGGCAGATCCAATTCACCCATCAACGTGGTGGTGGTCGTGTCTGGCAAGAACGGGATGAAAACAACCTTCATAAAGAACCAGGCAAAGAAAAGCATGGTGAAGGGTTTGATCCCCCAATTTACCACCAGCGTGATCAGTACCGGTTTTGGCGTTTTGCCGGCTTTGACCACCTGTTTGAAATCAATCTGCACCATGATGGGATAGATCATGAAGAACAAGAGGACTGCGATGGGTAGGGAGACACTATAAACCTGCATTGAGTTAATGGTCTCTGCCAGTCCGGAAAATGTCCTGCCCAATAATAAACCCACGACTATGCAGATAATGATCCATACAGTAAGATATTTCTCAAAAAAGCCAAGTTTTTTTTCATCTGACATTGGAAGCAACCTGTATTTTTCAATATTTGGTATTTCAATTATTATTGAAATTGTGCGATAAATAGTTACTGGTCAATTAAATATGCCAGTAAATTTATATAACACCCAAAAGAGCCTTAATCAAAATCAGTACTTTACACTTTACTGGAACGACGTGCTATGATTGTCTCGACTACTCAATTCATATATATGATTAAAATATAATAAAAAAGCTGGGAGAATATGGGGACAGACATATTTGGAGCTAGAGGTACCCTTGAGACCAGCAATGGTCCCATTGCGATCTACCGACTGGATAAATTGGAGAAGCTTGGCCTGGGAAATATTTCCCAACTCCCATATTCTATCAAGATATTACTTGAATCACTACTGCGTCATGCAGATGATCAGCTTGTAACCAAAGAGGACATTGAGTCACTTGCCAGGTGGGACCCGAAAACCATCCCCAAACGTGATGTTCCGTTTATTCCTTCAAGGGTAGTACTACAGGATTTTACAGGTGTACCAGCAATAGTGGACCTGGCAGCCATGAGGTCAGCCACCCAGAGATTGGGGGGTGACCCTGGTAGCATAAATCCGGTCATACCAGCCGACCTGGTGATAGATCATTCGGTACAGGTGGATTATTTCGGCACCTCTTATGCCCGGGATTGCAACGAGAAAAGAGAATTTGAACGAAACCGCGAACGTTATGCGGTACTGCGCTGGGCCCGGAATGTCTTTGATAATTTCAGGGTCGTACCTCCTGGCAGGGGTATTGTCCATCAGGTAAATCTTGAATACCTGGCATCTGTGGTTCATTTTAAGGATGGTAAAGAAAAAATCGCCTACCCTGACACTCTGGTTGGAACTGACTCCCATACTACCATGATAAACGGGCTTGGAGTACTGGGATGGGGCGTGGGTGGTATAGAGGCCGAAGCTGTCCTGCTGGGTCAACCATATTACATGCCCATCCCGGAAGTGGTGGGTGTCAGGCTACTGGGTGAATTGAAGCCCGGAATTACAGCTACCGATCTTGTGCTGGCTATTACCCAGATGCTCAGGACATATGGTGTAGTCGGTAAATTTGTCGAGTTCTTTGGTCAGGGACTTGAAAACCTTGACCTGTCTGAAAGAGCCACTATCTCAAATATGGCTCCCGAATACGGGGCCACTGTGGGGTTCTTCCCTGTTGATAATGCAACCCTTTCGTATCTTGCACAGACAGGAAGAAAGCAGGAACATATTGAGCTGATAAGGTCATATTGTGAAACACAAGGCCTTTTCTATTCGGTTGATGTACCAGAACCTATTTTCAGTGAAGTTCTTGAATTTGACATGAGAACTGTGGAACCCAGCCTGGCCGGGCCCAAACGACCCCAGGACAGAATCCTGTTAGGTGATTTGGCTGAGAGTTTCCACGAAATATTGGTTAAAGATAAACTGAAACTAAATGGAAAATATCCTGAGTCAGACCCCGAGTATATCCGCTGGCTGGGTGATGGTGGGACCCACGCTGAAAAAAATACCCCTAAAGAACATGTAGAATTCGAAGAGCAGATCCCTCTATCCCATGGGTCCGTGGTTATTGCAGCTATAACCTCCTGCACCAACACATCAAATCCATTTGTGATGATAGGTGCCGGTTTGCTGGCGAAAAAAGCAATAGAACGTGGACTTAAGTCCAAATCCTGCGCCAAAACGAGTCTTGCTCCTGGTTCCAGGGTTGTCACTGAATACCTGAAGGGTTCAGGACTATTGATGTATCTTGAAGCATTGGGTTTTCATCTGGTAGGATACGGCTGCACTACTTGCATAGGAAATAGCGGACCACTCCCTGGAAAAATAGGAAATGATGTGCTGGAGAAGGATCTGACAGTAGCTGCAGTACTTAGTGGAAACCGGAATTTTGAAGGAAGGATAAATCCCCTGGTCAAAGCAAACTACCTGGCATCTCCGTTACTGGTAGTTGCTTATGCAATTGCAGGAACTGTTGATATTGATCTCACTACTGAAGCCATAGGTTATGATCCCAATGGATTACCAGTTTATCTCAAGGACATCTGGCCTGAAACAGAAGAGATCAATGATATATTCAAAAGGACAATTGGACCTGAATTGTTTGAAAAACAATACTCTCATGTATTGGAAGGTACACAGCTCTGGGAAGACCTGACGGTCCCGGAAGGTGAAATCTATAAGTGGGATACGGATTCCACATATATCCGGGAGCCCCCATTTTTCAAGCCATTCCCTATTAAACCCATTGATACAGGCGACATAAAAGGCGCCCGGATACTTGCACTTCTCGGGGATAGTATTACCACAGACCATATCTCTCCGGCCGGGGCAATCCCTGCTACCGGTCCTGCCGGGCTGTATCTGGTCTCCCTTGGAATCGACCAGGACGATTTCAATTCATTCGGATCACGTCGGGGAAACCATGAAGTGATGATGCGGGGCACATTTGCAAATATTCGTCTCAGGAACAAACTGGTTGAAAAGGAAGGAGGATGGACCTTATATCTTCCCACAGGAGAAGTTATGTCAATCTACGATGCTGCCATGAGATATATTGAAAATAATATCCCCCTCATCATAATCGCAGGAAAAGAATACGGTACCGGCAGTTCCCGTGACTGGGCAGCAAAAGGAACATATCTACTGGGAGTCAAAGTCGTGATCGTAGAATCATATGAACGTATCCACAGAAGTAATCTGGTCGGAATGGGAGTTTTGCCACTGCAATTCAAACCGGGAGAAAACCCTGACATTCTGGGATTATCAGGTCATGAGATCCTGGAGATAAAGGGACCTGGAAACATTAAACCAGGTGGGGAAATAGCAGTAGTTGCCAGAAGTGAAGATGGAAAAGAGAACATGTTTAATGTTATTACTCGACTGGATTCCCAGCTGGAAGTTGAATTTTATCGAAATGGGGGCATATTGCACAAATTTCTAAGAGATTTGATAACTAAAAATAATGGATCTCTCCAACATTTGAGTGGGTAAATATCAGGAGTGTCCAATATTTCATGACCTGATGTCTTTATGTATCTTGAATTTGAAAATCATGGCTTTACCTTTGGAGCTATGTGACGAAAGTCTATTATGAAAATCAGGTAGTGGGAGACTATTTCGCAGATATTATTGCTGACCAGGTGATCATAGATGAATACTATTTCAAAGTTCAAACAACCATGCCCATAACCAGCCTCTTCCATATTTTGCTGCAAAATGTGCACCTCCGTTTTAGAAAATCGTTAATCAACAAGTTCAATTTATACAGACAGGTCAGAATTCGTAGGACAATACCAGTTTTTAAGCACAAATAATTAAAAAGCTTGAGCAACATTCCTATAATTACAAGGGGGTTAACACCATACCAGACCAACAAATCCATCAATATGATATAATAATTATCGGAGGCGGCCTGACAGGACTCAGGGCAGCCATTGAAGCATCTGAATCAGGCAATAATACCGCAGTTATTTCCAAGGTCCACCCTTTACGTTCCCATTCAGTTGCAGCCCAGGGTGGTATCAATGCAGCATTGGGTAATGCACCTGGCGCAGAAGACGATTCATGGAAAGACCACGCTTTTGACACAGTGAAAGGGTCAGATTATCTGGCTGACCAGGACACTGTGGATGTAATGTGCAGGGAAGCTCCCAGTGCGGTTATTGAACTGGAACACATGGGTGTGGTATTTTCCAGGTTCGAGGACGGAAGAATCGCCCAGCGTCCCTTTGGAGGTGCTTTCTTCCCCAGGACATGCTATGCTGCCGACCGTACTGGTCGTAACTTGCTTCATACCCTGTACGAGCAGTTAACAGATATGGATATTACCTTTTTTGATGAATATTATGTCACATCACTGATCAGGGATAAAGGACGAATAACCGGATGTACTGCTCTCAATATTGTTGACGGTTCCCTTCACGGATTTACTGCTAAAGCCACATTGCTGGCAACCGGTGGTTACGGCAGTCTGTTCGCCCGATCCACCAATGCACCTATCAATACCGGTGATGGAGCTGCTCTGGCATTTCGTGCAGGTGTACCTCTCAAGGACATGGAATTCGTCCAATTCCATCCCACAACACTTTACGGATCGAACATCCTGATAACAGAAGGTGCACGCGGGGAAGGTGGTTACCTGTTCAACAATAAACATGAACGTTTTATGAAGGAATATGTACCCAAAGCCATGGAACTATCTCCCAGAGACATTGTTGCCCGGGCTATCCAGAGGGAAGTGGATGAAGGAAGGGGTTTTGAAGACCAATTTGTTCACCTCGATCTGACCCATCTGGGAGCTGAAAAGATCAATGAACGTCTGCCAGGAATCAGATCAATAGCCATGGATTTTGCAGTAGTGGATCCAATTAAATCCCCGATCCCTGTACAGCCTGGGCAACACTATTCCATGGGTGGGGTGGCATCAAGTATTGATTGTTCCACTCCGGTACCAGGTTTATATGCTGCGGGAGAATGTGCCTGTATCAGTGTCCATGGTGCCAACAGATTGGGGGGGAATTCCCTGCTTGAGACTGTTGTATTCGGAAAGATTGCCGGAGAATCAATGGTCAAAGGTGTAAAAAATATTTCAGCACCTTCAATTGACCCTGTTAAAAGCGCATTGAAGGCCGAACTGGCACGTATCGATTCCATATTGACCAGGGATAAAGGCGAAAACATGGCCTCTGTCAAAGAAGACCTGAAAAATGTGATGTTCGATCATTTCGGTGTGTTCAGGGAAGAAGACAAAATGAAAGCAGGAATTAAGCAGCTTGAAAAACTAAATGAAAGGTTATCAAGAGTAGTTATCAATGATGGGGGGCGATTATTCAATCAATCACTCATCTACACACTTGAACTTCAGGGAATGCTCCTCATAAGTAATGCAGTGGCACAGGGCTCCCTTTCCAGGCAGGAGAGCCGGGGGTCCCACTTCCGTGAAGATTATCCGAAGCGGGATGATGAAAAATTCCTGAAGCATACTCTGGCTTATTACCACGATAATAAAACAGTAATTGAATACTCGGATGTTACTCTGGGAAGATACCCTGTCAAGGAGCGTGTGTATTAATGAAATTCAAGATATTCCGTTATGCTGGAGAACAATCCCGGTACGATACTTTTGAGATTGAGCCGGAAGCCGGAATGACAGTCCTGGATGCTCTTTTACATATACAGGCCAGGCTGGATGATTCCCTGGCTTTCCGTTACTCATGCAGAGGTGCTATTTGCGGCAGCTGCGCCATGCTGATCAATAAAGTACCGCGGCTGGCCTGCCGGTCACAGGTAAGTGAGCTTGTGGAGGGTAAGGTTAAGGATAAGGTCACTCTTAAACCCTATGCTGCCATTGAGATCAAGGAGCCCTGGAATAAGGAAGATGAAGTGTTGGTAGAACCCCTACCCCACCTGCCGGTAATAAAAGACCTGGTGGTGGACCAGGACAAGTTCTTCGAGTATTATAGGGTGGTGGAACCCAAATTCAAACCAGGGGATGAGCATCCTGAAAAGGAGAGGAGAATGGACCCTGCCGATATGGCAGAACTGGAAAAGTATACCAACTGCATCCTGTGCGCTGCATGTTTCGGGGCCTGTCCTGTAGATGGGGAAAAACCTGAATACCTGGGTCCTGCAGCATTGGCAAAACTGTACCGGTTCTATATCGATCCCAGGGAAAAAGACCACGAATCACGATTACTGCAGGCAAATATGGAGTCTGGCTGGTGGGCCTGCCAGTTCCATGGTAATTGCAAACAGGTCTGTCCCAAGGACGTGCCCCCTATTCTGGCAATTGGCAAGGCCAGACAGAAACTTCAGGAGATTGGAGAGACTCCCTGAAAGAGCTGGATAATTTGGAAATTGACCGAAAATATTCCTGAAGTGGCACAATCATGATCCTTTGGATTATTGGTTTTCTGATGGTATTGGCTGGAATTGCCCTTGAATTTACAGTATACAAACCAACCCTGCAGGGGCTTCAGGAAAATCCAAAAAAGGTAATCCGGGATATTCCTGGCATTGGTTGCAATTGTTA
>JACUTQ010000024.1 GCA_014859725.1 Methanosarcinales archaeon
GCTGTAATTAGTTAATTATCTTAAATCGGAAGTAGGGCTATTCGGAAGTACTGTACTCTCCAAATTTGAATCTGATTGAACGTTTATGGAAATTTGTCAGAAAGAGTGCCTATATTCAAAATATTATTCTAACTTTGGGGATTTAAAAAATGCTATCATTAACTGCCTGAGCCAAACTGAAAGTACTCATAAAAAAAAACTTGATTCATTACTTACATTACGGTTTCAGAGATTTGAAAAAGCTCAATTTTTGGAGGTGTGAAGTATAGTTGCCGGATGAGGTGAGCCGCTGATGTGTCTCGCCTCACCCGTAATGTCGGGAAGTGAAGATTAGTGTTTAGAGACCCGGGAACCGGCCTCATGCTTCGGCCCGTCCCCTTCAGTTTAGTGCATCAATCGTCTTTCGTTCGTTCTCTCTGCTTCGCTCCGTTCACTCACTACAGCCGATTCATGCCTGTTCATTTATAGTCAAGAACCTAATATTTATTATAAATCATATGACCACTTTGCGCTCTTTGCCTACTTTGCGGTAAAAGAAATGCAGATGGGAATATATTATTTTGAAAGATATTTACACCGCAAAGGCCGCAAAGAATTAGTTCAATATGTTTAGTATTCAACTATAAACCAGCAAAAGAAAATGGAGAAAAGTCTATCTGTGTACGTGCAGGTTTTTAATATTATCAATATCGAATATTAATAATTATCGCTCAATGTTCAATTTATCCTGGCATCCATCACCACATGCCACACCCCGGGTGAAAATTTCTTTACCCTGCGCCAGTCCAGCGTCTCGGCGGTGCGACCCTGGGCACTGGCTTCAAATTCGATCCTGGCCCTGATCTCATCAAGTGCTGATAAATAATCAGAATGTACAAGTATTGTGTCGTGATAATGAAGCACTCCACCTGGTTTCAGGGCCAGGATGCCGTATTTAAGGTAATGACCGGTATGCTTCACATATCCCATTATTATCCTGTCAGCTGCAGAGGTCGGTGTTTTTTCAATACAATCCCCAAGCACTGGTTCAACAATATCTTCTACATTGTTGAGCTTGATATTCTCAACCAGATATTTATGGGAATCCGGGTTCAGTTCGATAGCAAGTATTTTTTCAGGCCTGGAATGAACTGCCATGGGTATGGTGAAATACCCAATACCTGCGAACATATCAACTACAAATTCTCCGTAACCCAGTTTAGCCATCCTGGCCCTTTCTTTATGGTTACCCTTGCTGAACATGACTTTAGTAATATCCAGTTTGAACTGGCATCCATTTTCTCTATGAATTGTCGATCCAGGCTCTAAAGTTTCACCTTTTACAGCTATAAGTGTTCTAATGGGACGGCGAAGATCACCTTCGATCCCCTCATCCAGATACACGCTCTTGCAATATGGGTACATCATGAGGAGGGCTCTTCCCACCTGTTCCCTCACAGTTAGCAGGTAAGGGTGTATGGAAGTGATTACAATATCCCCTAATATCTGCCAGCTCCGGGGCAGCAGTTCAAGTTTTTCATAGTCCAGCTGTTCCATTAACAGACTTTTCAAGGTAGGAGCAGGGGCATAATATTCCACACAAGGCTGGATAACACTGGTGTATGATCTAAATTCCGGGTCTTTCAAAACAGGGATCTCAAAAAGTTCTCCGTGTCTTGTTATTTTACGCTTTTTATCCATAGATCCTGATCCCAGCAGTTTTTTTCTGACAGTTTCCAGATCAACTTTTGGCACCAGTAAAGCCGTCATGTATTACTCCTGCGGTAGTATGAAAATATCATTCCCGACAAAAAATGCCTTGATCTCTTCGCCACCTTTAACTGATAGGTAAGCGGGTCTTTTCAAGGTCACAGGTCGGAAGGTCTTTGGATGCATCACCTGTACAGTATCATCATCATCAGTAGAAAGCAGGACTACGGGTTCGGCATCTTTTATGGTACCGATCTTTCTGCTGTCCTTCAATCGGTCTGTATTATCGGCAAATTCCAGTCCTGAGTCAAGATATAATCCTGAGGTCCTTTTACCGGAATGTCTGACCAGTACGGTTTTTCCATCAATGTTGATAATATCACCTGGCATTAACTTGGGCAACCTGAGACTGTACGTTATCCGGTAGATATCCTTTCCATCCTTTTTGCCTGATAATGTAGGAGATTCTGAATATTTACACCCGAATCGTTCACCCGCTATGCGGCATATCTGCCTGGCAGTGCTGTTAGAGCCAATATATACATCAGTACCCTCATGCAGTTTTTCTTCTTTGCTGATAAACGCAAGCCGGTCTCCTTTTTGTTTTTGGCGTTCTACCACTTCATATACAAGTTCCAACACCTTTTCCACCTCGTCCTCATCAGGAAACCGCCCCTCCGCCCTGATCTGGATTATGCTCTCATAATAGCCGCCAGATAACCTGCTGCAGGTATCGCAGGTTTGTTTAATGAGCCTTATTTCTGAATTCAATTCAACATGGGCTTTGACACCTTTGATATTTCCAGTTACCTTGATCTGTGCCTGGTATATCGAGGGATTGGTATTGGTAAAATCAATAGAAACCTGGATATCCTCTGACCCAGGAAGGATCTTCAATTCCTTGTTAATGGTATTGTTGATTATTTCTTCAATTTCATCATTTGATTCCACCCAGCTTCCACTTTTTTTAAATGCTCCGCACATGGGACATATTACAGTATGAACTACATGCGGGATACTTGCTAATATTAAAGATTGTAAAAAACAGTCCTTGCATTTACCTTCTATCTGGGAATCAGATGGCTGGCCGCATACAGGACAGGCAGGATAATTCATGTTATCAATTATGTTTGGCTTGATATTATGGTTTTCTATAATGAAAGTCATGGAAGTAAACGATTTATCGATAATATTTTCCAGATTTTTATTAGAAATTTTTATAACTTATAATCACCTATGACAACCATATATTTCACATATCTTTCCCTTCCCGGGAAGGAGGCAGCACATGTTCAAGGCGATCATAGAATCTGAAAAACTTAAGGAAACGATAGAAGCCGTTTCAAGTATTGTAGATGAGGCAAAAATCAATCTGACTCCCGATGGATTATCTATAAGGGCCGTTGACCCTGCCAACGTAGCAATGGTAGACTTAACCTTAAAACCTGGGGCCTTTGAGGAATTTACTGCAACCGATGGTGAAATCGGAGTGGATTTGAATCGGCTCAACGATATTCTTGGAATGGCCGAGAAAGCTGAAACTGTAGAGCTGGAACTTGATGAAGAAACGCACAAACTTGTTGTTAAAATGAGCGGCCTGACATATAAGATCTCACTCCTTGATCCCTCATCTATCCGTAAGGAACCAAAAGTACCCAAGCTTGACCTTCCGGCTAGGATCGTGCTGTCTGGTGCCGAATTGAGAAGAGCAATAAAAGCTGCTGAGAAAGTATCTGATCACATGTGCATGGGCGTTGATGAGGACATTTTTTACATGGAAGCGGAAGGCGATTCGGACCGTATGCGCCTGGATATAGCAAAAGACCAATTAATCAGCCTGGAATCGGGAGATGCCAGGGCATTATTCTCACTTGATTATTTATCTGACATGATCAAATCTGCAGGCAAATCTAATGAAGTGACTATTGAACTTGGAAAGGATTATCCTACCATGCTGAATTTTAAGATAGCAGGCGGCAATGGTAATGTAAGTTATCTATTGGCACCCAGGATTGAATCAAATTAATGTACAATGGATGTTGCAAAACTTTCCAATTATCCATTTTTAACCCAGGCAGCTGATTATGTTGCAGATATGGGTACGTCAATAGAAACTATTCTAACTTCCAGAGCTTTTGAAATAGCTAGATACCGGGCTCAAACAAGGGTCATTCAGGCTATCCAGGGTGAGATCACGCAAGATGCAGGGATTAATAATATCGCCGAATTACTTTCATACCCAATTTCCAGGATTATAATTTCTTGTATAGATGATGCTTTTCTAATCAGGCGATACGGGCTGGCCGAAGCAAAATCTGCTTATGTGTTAATGAAACGAGAAGATGAGGCGTTTATTCAGGAGATCGGGAAGGATTTCAATATCAATGCAACGATTACAGACAGTGGCTTCAGGATACATTTTACCGATTACATAAGAGGCGCTGCAGGGATGAGAGCCCTGAACTGGAAACTGGTGAATCGAAGGTTGAATTCAGGTTTTGTCAATATCACAAAAGAAGAGTATGCCCGCCTTCTCCAGGAAGCCATAAGAGGGCACGTATCTGCATCATTACCCCTTGAGGTACCGGATAGATTCTGCAATGTACTAAAAGAAGACATTGAAGAGATCAAAATCCAGCTTGAGGCTAGTAAATCCGAGTTCGATGAAGAGGGATTCGGAGATGTCGCCCCAGATGATTTCCCACCCTGTGTCGTTCATCTTCTGTCAAATGCCCAGGCAGGGGTTAATCTTGCCCATTCGGCACGATTTGCACTGACTTCGTTCTTGATAAATATCGGTCTATCAGTAGACCAGATCATACAGATGTTTAATGTATCTCCTGATTTTAATGAAGATATGACCCGTTATCAGGTGGATCATATCTCAGGGGGCACGGGCACAAAATATAAACCGCCTTCCTGCACCACAATGATCACTTACGGTAATTGCTTTGGCAAGGATGCACTGTGCAAAAATATCGGGCATCCATTGAGTTATTACCGAAATAAGAAAAAGACCAAAAATCCAATTCCAACAACCAATAAGAATGATGAAAAGGAGTAGTTGGATGAGACATCAGGGTCTGATTGTAACCTTCTTTATTAGCGACCGTTATTTGAATAGATTTTCCACTTTAGACACAACATCCAGGTTTGTGAACACGATCACCTTATCACCAGGCATAACCATGTCGCTGCCGCGTGGGACAATGATCTCATCACCCCTTACAATGGTACTGACAATAGCACCTTTAGGGAAATTGACATGTTTCAGATCCTTCTTCACGATCTTGGAACCTTCTTTAGCAGTAAGTTCAAGTAGTTCAGCTTTATCACCTTCTATGGTTGTGATTGACTGGATATTGGCCTTCAGCATAGTGGTCTTCAGGACTTCATTAATTGTAGCTTCCCTGGAACTCATGGCCACATCCACTCCTACCAGCTCGAATAATTGGATATATTCCGTCCTCTCGACCCTTGCTATGACCTTTTTAGCTCCCAACTGCTTTGTAAGAAGTGAGCAGAGCAGGTTCTTCTCGTCACTATTTGTAACAGACACTACCACATCCATATTTGCGGTATTAACATCTTTCAATATATTAATGTCAGTTCCATCCCCATTTATCACTGTAATTTTCGGCAGGGTTTCAGCAATCATTTCACATCGTTTACGATCATTGTCTACCAGTGTAATCTCAAAGTCTTTATCGCTCAACAATTTGATAAGATAAAATCCGACTTTTCCGCCACCCACAACAAGCACTTTCTTACTCAAAGAATAAACTTCGAACCAGGTGCGTATCTCCTTAATAGCTTCCTCTTTCCCGATCATAACCACACGATCACCAGATTTTATGATATCGGACCCGCCGGGAATTATGATCTCATTATCCCTGAAAATTGCAGATATCATGCTGCATTGTGGAAATTCGATATCCTTGAGAGCCTTATTGATCAGGACATTTTCATCTTCCACTTTAAATTCGATCATTTTGACCTTGCCGCCTACAAAATCTTCCACATCAAGAGCCGATGGTACTGATATTACCTGGTACATCTCATCAGCCAGGGAAAGTTCAGGACATATCATGATATTCATACCTACCTGTTCCCTGATGGTGACCGGTTTGTTAATATAATCAGGATTGCTTACCCGGGCAATGGTCTTGATATTATTATTTAGCAGTTTAGCTGCCAGGGATGCGACTATATTTACCTCATCATTTCCTGTGACTGCCACTACCAGTTCAGAATTTTTTATTTTTGCATCATCCAACCGCTTTACGTCGGCACCGTTACCGTGTATTACCTGAACATCAAGTTCACGGGCTCGTTCGCATGCCGCGTCGTCAATATCGATCAATACCAGTTCATGGTCATGATACAACGTTTTTGCGAGATGATAGCCAACATCCCCTGCACCTATGATAATTATACGCAATACATTCACCTAAAAAATATTAATGAGATAATAAGGCCTAAGACTTTTAGCATTATCACAATATAATAAAAGTTTATCCGTAAAATCGTGTTAGAACTCGAGGATATTCTGATTTCCAGTGTTTTTCATTTTATAATTTTTCACTTCATCAGAATTTATGTCAACACCCAGCTGTCTTAACGTATTAGCAGCGACTTTTGGTCCGATTATTTTAGCGATAATCTCATATCCGGCCTGTCGTATGGCTTCAATGTCCTTATAACCTGCATTATAGAGCTTTCTGGCCCTAACCCGACCAATCCCCTTGATCTTGATAATAGGCAGTAGTTCTGAGGACGCACCATAAGAAATCCGTTCCACAAGTCCATTTATAAAAGAGGTATAGTTACTTTCAAGATGCGCACTTATGCGGGCCGTTGAATGCATCAACCATTCGGCATTATCGGCCTGCGCCCTTATATCTCCGGGTCCGATGTTGAACTTTGAGGTAATATCATCTTCTTTAATCTCAGATATCCAATCCAGCAGTACCATTGCTGTTTTCACTTCAGAGAGAAACCACTCATAATCAGCGCTACTGGAAGATGGAGGATGAACGAACTGGTCACTGTGCTGGGAGACAAAATCACCTAGCCATGAATAATCATTTGAGCGTAAAAAGAGACGGCGCATATCAGGTGTTTTGTAGATAAGATGTAAACAGGTAAGTTCTGTAACATTTACTGTATCCAGATTGCGCAGCCCATCCACAATAATGCTTGCCGAAAGGGGATCGATATATAGTTTTGACACCACCTCTCCCAGACGGGTAGGGTACAGACCATCACTGCTGTCCACCAGCATTTTATTATTCTTAAGAAAAATCAATACATCATCCACAACAGCTGCCAGGCGCCAGGTATCCTGCTGGTGTGCAAAGAAAGTACGTTCAAGAAAATCCATTAGTTCTTCCCTGCTTCTGACAACCCCGGTTGAAACAGCCGAGAGAATGTGGGTGCGCAGGGCATTTTCAGACCCCAATTTTGACCAGATATCTTCAGCACTGCTCAGCACGTACTGTTCCAGTAATAGATTCATCTCATCGTATGACCTCACCACAAGTACAGATTCACCATATGGGTCAAGCCCTGGCCTGCCGGCCCTTCCTGCCATTTGCTTATATTCAAGTACAGGAATGGGTACCATCCCGTAATTCGGGTCATATCTTTTAAAGCCACGGATGATCACACGTCTGGCAGGCAGGTTCAATCCTGATGCCAAAGTGGGTGTGCTGGATAAGACCTTGATCATATTCTTCCTGAATCCATCCTCTATTAACTTCCTTTGTTCTGACAGCAGTCCTGCATGATGGAAAGCTGCACCTCCCCTGATGCAATCTGACAGCTTCTTTGTGATCTCTGTTTCCCCGGTATCCAGCATTTGTTCTGCTAAAACATTTAATTCTTCAAGGTTCTGACTATCCAGCATTTTGCCAAGTTTTTGTCCGATCCGTTTAGCACTGCCTTCTGCATTCCTGCGGCTGCTCTCAAAGATCAGGCATTGTGCACCTTCGTTAATTGTGTCTGCAGCCAGATTGAGCAGGTCATCCGGATATTTTTCTTCAATAATCCGCTGGGAATCTGGAAATTTTATTGCACTGCCGAAATACACGCCTTCTTTCAGTTCAATGGGTCTCCACTCACTCTCCACAAGGGATGCATCCAGCCATTGTGCCATATCCTTTGCATTGCCTACTGTGGCAGACAGACCGATGATCTGCGCATCAGGATTCATCTGCATAAGGCGTGCAATAGTAACTTCAAGTGTGGGTCCCCTGTCAGGTGAATCCAGCAGGTGTATCTCGTCCACTACAACCACAGTGATATCATTCATCCAGGCTGTACCGTTACGGATAAGCGAATCGGTCTTCTCTGAAGTGGCAACAATGATATCTGTCTTTGCCAGCCACTCGTCCCTTGAATCAAAATCCCCTGAAGAGATGCCTGCCCTGACACCAATTGATTCAAATTCCTTGAACCTCTGGAACTTTTCAGAAGCCAGGGCTCTTAAAGGAACAATGTACAGGCATTTACCGCCCTCAAAGATGGATTTCAACATTGCCAACTCCGCAATCATGGTCTTACCCGATGCAGTGGGGACGGCTGCCAGGAGATTTCGGTTTTCTAATAATCCTGCTTCAACAGCTTTAATTTGTGGAGGATAAAGCTCTGATATCCCGGATTCGATATAAAACGACCTCACCTTATCTGGAATATCTAAGCCTGCGATTTTCATAACCAGCTTAATTCAAAGGTTTAAATAGATATAAAGACATTGTGCAACCGCGTATTAAATTACAAGATTTTCCAAATTATTAAAGGTGAAACAAATGTATTCTGACAGGATAAATAATCTCCCCCCATATCTTTTTGCAGCTATAGATGAGGCAAAGGCAAAAGTTGTTGAACGGGGTGTTGATGTGATAGACCTGGGTGTTGGTGACCCGGATATGCCTACCCCAGATAATATTATCCAGGCCCTGTGCAAGTCTGCCAAAAATCCGGACAGGCATAAATATCCCTCATATATCGGAATGTTTTCCTTCAGGGAAGCAGTAGCTCAATGGTATGACCAACATCTGGGAATTGAACTTGCCCCCTCATCCCAGGTACTTACTTTTATAGGCTCCAAGGAAGGTATCTTCCATATTCCATTGGCATTCTTAAATCCCGGTGATGTTGCCCTGATCCCGGATCCGGGTTATCCTGTATATAAGATCGGGACGTTATTTGCGGGAGGGGTACCCTACATTATGCCCCTGCTGGAAATGAATGGATTTTTACCAGACCTGGAAGCTATCCCCAGTGATGTTCGAAAAAAAGCGAAACTCATGTTCCTGAATTATCCCAATAACCCAACATCTGCAATTGCATCTGAAGCCTTTTTCAGTGAAGTGGTGGAATTTGCAAAAGAAAACGATATTGTCGTGATCCATGACAACGCCTACAGTGAAATGACATATGATGGATATAAAGCCCCCAGTTTCTTAAATGTGGAAGGAGCCATGGACGTAGGAATAGAAGTTCATTCCCTTTCAAAGACATATAACATGACAGGATGGAGAATTGGTTTTGCAGTGGGCAATGCTGAGATTATAAGCGGTATTGGTAAGGTCAAGACCAATGTGGATTCAGGTGCTTTTGAAGCTGTACAGGAAGCAGGGATCGAAGCCATGTTGGGTCCCCAGGATATTATCGGTGATATGCGAAAGACTTACACAGAAAGGAGAGATGCCTTGATGTTGGGACTCAGGGAACTGGGAATAAATATGGAGCCGCCTAAGGCTACTTTCTATGTATGGGCACCAGTTCCCAAAGGATATGATTCTATGGGATTCTCAAAAATCCTGCTTGAAGAAGCGGGAATAGTTGCCACTCCAGGTAATGGATTCGGGGATTACGGCGAAGGTTATGTCAGATTCGCCCTGACCAGTTCAGTAGATCGAATTAACGAAGCAGTTGAAAGAATGAGACAATTGAAGGTTTAGAACAATTGTTATATATAATATCCGAATAGAAAATTACATAAAAAGGAATGAACAATATAAATTGAGGATTAATCATGACTGCAGATACCTTAATGGAATCAGAAAGAGTTAAGTCGGAGATACCTGGATATGATGAGATGATCAGTGGTGGTTATTTCAAGCAAACTGTGAACGTAATCTCTGGAGAATCCGGTACAGGAAAGACTGTTTTCGGGTCCCAGTTCCTGTATGAAGGTGCAATGAAAGGTGAAAAGGGTCTTTGCATCATGACAACCGAATCAGCAAAATCTTTGAAAAAAGAAATGTATACTTCTTTTGGATGGGATTTCAATGAAATGGAAAATTCAGGAATGATCTCATTTGTGGATATTGCAGACCCTGAACTAAGGCTACAGAAGACTGTTGATATGGCACCAACTGAACTTATTAGAAGTTTTAAAAATCTTATTGATCGCAAAATAGAAGAAAATAAACCAGTCAGGGTCTTTATCGATTCTGTTGAGGCGATGTTCCTTGCAATTGAATCGCAATTCAGGTTAAAGACATTGATCGATGATCTGTTCGGTGTTCTCAGGTCGCGGGATGTAACTTCAGTTATTACAGTAGGTACCACATTCAATGTTGAATCCACTGTAGAATATGGTGCAGATTCTGTCACCAGATTAGGCCGGGTTATTTCAGGTAATTACCTGCAACGTTCGATCTATATCGCCAAATTGCGAGGTTCAAACACAATAAACGAGATACGTGTCCTGAATATTTCTGATAATGGTGTCAGTGTATTGGACCAGTCTCCGTATATTGCCTGAAAACAATACTCAGTAAGGTGGGGGTAGCATAATATCGTGTCATATGACCTTGAATTGTTGATCAGACTCCTGATCGAATTATTCTGGATTTCTTCATGTATCTATGCCATCAAATCAACAAAGCTGGCCTATTGGAAACAGTGCTGGTATGTCATCTTATTGGGCTGCATAATCCATGTAATGTACATTTTAGCCACATTTGCAGATTATTCTTATGCAGGTATTTTTAGAAATCTCGGTATGGGAATAGTTGCAATTGGAATATTTTTGCTTGCCAAACGCACAAAAGATATCTTGGGATAATTACAGTATTATGATCCCATTGTCAGTTATATCATAATCGGCATTTATCTTATCTAATCCCATCATAGCTTCAATTGTGATCTCATTACCATCCAGATGAACTATGTTATCTACGCTGGCCTTTAGCAAAGTCTCGATCTGGGAATCTGCTACACCTTCCGTATATGTTATTATACTGGTACCGCCTGCTAGCTTGAGCCGCATGGTGTATGATTTTATCACCCGGATGATCAGTATGGGTGAGTTATATGAAAAAAGGGTTGTAGTTGAATCAAGGATAGACCTGAATTGATGGGTTTTTTGATAAATGGATTGTAGATCTTCGATTATCTTGCTGATTATCTCGGTAGGGTTCTGGGGTGATGATATTTTAAGCGTATCAGACTCTTTTTGAGTTGCACCAATAGCGCCTGATGCAGTATCAAGTACATAAAGCTGTCCTTTCTGGAAATATTCATGTATCATCCAGTTAAAATTCATCATTGTTTCTTCAAGCTGGGCCAGATTGTAATCTGTCATTAAATACAAACTGGTTTCATCATCAGTAATTGCCTGGTTCAGGAAATGATAACAAAAAATTGACTTGCCGCATTTTGGAGGGCCATAGACCAATGTCATCGAATTCTCTGGCAGTCCTCCACTTATTAATTGATCAAAACTTTCAATTCCTGACTTGATTTTCGGCATCATTTTTAAACTCGATATATCAGATCAAAAAGGGCGTCAAGTGCATTATCAAGCCCTCTTTTTTCTTGGACTGAAACTGGAATTATCAGTACTTTTTCACCTAAAGCCATTCTTTTTTTTATCTCTGTGGGTGTTAGAGCACCTTCAAGGTCCTGCTTATTTGCTACAATCACTTTCGGTATAGCTTCTGCCCTGCACATACTAATCATTTCCTTTGCTCTGGCAAATGTTTTTGGTTTGGTGGAATCAATTACGATAAATGCACCAATAGATTCCCTGGCTAATGGCTCTAATAGCAGGTCAAACCGATCCTGGCCAGGGGTCCCGAAGATATCAGCTGAAAATCCTTTATAGTCGACATGCCCAATATCCAGTCCTACCGTCGTTGGGAACATCTCAAAAGCCTGCCTGTCCACAGATACAGCATCCTGTGCGATTGCATGTACAAATGAACTCTTCCCGGCATTGTACGGTCCGGTTACTAAAAGTTTGGGGATGAAAACCCTTACACCGCTTGGCTCGAGCACTTCAAAGAAGGTTTTACAATCAGTTGTTTTACCCCAGCTGGATTTCACCACCACAAATACCTGCCTGTACATCACCTTCTCTTCAATACCAAAAAGTTCTATCTCACAATTGACCAGACTTCTTAATCTGTCTACCATCTGATCCTCATAATTCCACCTGGTAAACAAATATACGATATTTACATCCTGCTTGCCGGCAGATTCGTTCCATATCTCGATCAATTCCATTGTTTTTTCTTCACCTATAGAATCAATTAGAGTTGCAAGATTCTCAATTATTGCAGTTCCACCCTTTACATCTTCAATAGCTGACAGTATAATGTCCCTGCTTTTTTCAAAATCATCAATTACATATTTTCCGATAGGTGGCACACCCATCATTGAAGAAATGGAATCCACAAAGAATATCTGACCTGCCTCCAATGGTGTTTTCAGGTCCCATCCATATTTTTCGAATACTCGCCCTATCTCAGCAGGTGTTCGTGTATTGGTATATATAAAACCCATTTCTTCATCAGTTTGTACCCTCTCAGCAATTATCTGATAACCAAAAACATCAGATATCAAACCAGGCATTGCATTGAACAACATTGATTTTCCTAATGGTACACCTCCCTTTAGGATATCATCCAGTCGTGGAATATAGGTCTTTTTCATCTTCATACTCCTATACCTCTTCCAGGATCTCCTGCACCTGTTTCGCTCTCATCTCGATCTCAACTGTAATTAAACCTATTTGAGCTTCAACTTCAGCCAGTGCTATAACTAATGCCTTTTCTCCTGCAGGTTTGAGCAATAATGTTCCCTGTTCTGTTCTCACACTGACCTCACTCACATCACCTGTCCCCATCTGGGAGCTTGCCGTTTCTGCGCTTGCGATTATTGTGGAGCAAAGAGCACCTACAATACGTTCATTCATCTCAGGCGGCATTCTTGATGTGATCAAAAGACCCTCGGTACTTACGACACCGCATGCTTTGACCTGGCCCACCTGCATGAACTTGGCCAATATTTGATCCAGCTTTTCTTTCTTGGTTTCACCCATTATCTCACCTTTTAGGGATGCTTATTAATTCTCGTCTATAATTGCTATGGTATACCTTAATCCATCATGCAGGGATCGTTCTGTTGTGATGGGAGCAAGGATCGCACCCAGCTCTAACAGTTCGTGCTCTACCTCTCGTTTGATACCTGTAATGATACAGGTGGCTCCAAACTGTCTTGCATACCGTGCGATATTGATCAAAGGTTGTGTGATTTCAATATCATCCGGAACCCCCGTAACATCAAGAATAACCCCTTTCGATTTTTCTTCTGTGATCTGTTCAAGGGTGGTTTTCATTAATCTATTGATACGATTTGTGTATGCCTCTAGCTTCTGGATTGTCTCTTCTAATTCATGTTCTGATCTTTTTCGCTCAGTAATGTCGCGAGCAGCAGCAAAAGCACCAACAACATTCTCCTCCTGATCCCGATAGACAGAAGCATTGTAAGCGACAATAGTCTCGGTCCCATCCCTTGCTTTCATGACCAGTTCATAATTCCGGACTTCCCCTAATTCAAAGACCTTCATAGCACCTTTATGTGCTTTTTCCGGATCGGTAAAATAATTGGCAAAGGGGGTGTTAATAAGTTCTTCCCGGCTCACACCGGTAGCTTGAATGGTGGCCTCGTTCACATCCAGTATGATCCCATTATGATCAAATGTTATCAGAGGATCAAGGCTAACTTCAATCAATCCACGATTGTAACGATGAAGGTTTTGGATCTCCTCTTCTGCCAGTTTACGCTCGGTAATATCTTTAAAATCCTCCACGATCCCAACAAATTTTCCATTTTGCTCTAATTTTGCAGCATTCAGGATAACTGGTATCTCTTTGCCGTCTGATAGTTTCTTAATAGTTTCACATTCAAGAAAACTCTCTCCATTTTTCTTTTTCTCAAGTGGACACTCTTCAGAATAACAGAGGTCACCTCCCAAGATTTCGTAACATTTCTTACCAATGATTTCATCCTCATCCATTTTTACCATTCTAAGAAAAGCTTTATTCACCTTGATAATGTTCTTATCAGTATCTATTACACACATTCCATCAGCAGCGATCTGAAAGATGAGATCGAGTTCTGCTTTTTTTTCATGCAGTGCAATTTCAGCATTTTTCCGCTCAGTGATATCACGGGCAGCGGCAAAAGCTCCTGCCACCTGCCCTGTTTCATCTTTATACACTGAAGCATTATATGCTACAATTGCTTCTGTGCCATCTTTGGACTTCATGACCAGTTCATAATCCCTGACTTCTCCTGTTTCAAAGACCTCCATGGCACCTTTATATGCTCTCTCCGGATCGGTAAAATAATCAGCGAACGGGGTATTGATCAACTCATCCCTTTCCATACCTGTAGCTTTGATAGTGGCTTCATTAACATCAAGAATAATACCTTCGTGGTCAAAAGTGACTAACGGATCAAGGCTTGTTTCGATTAAACCCCGATTATAACGCTGGAGATTCTGGATCTCCTGCTCGGCACGCTTCGATTCAGTGATATCACGGGCAGCTCCAAAGGCCCCTACTACGTTCCCGTACTGATCTTTATAGACCGATGCATTGTATGACACAATAGTCTCAGCACCATCTTTTGCCTTCATTACCAGTTCATAGTCCCTGACCTCTCCGGTCTCAAAGACTTTCATGGCTCCCTTATATGCTCTATCGGGATCGGTAAAATGATCAGAAAAAGGTGTACCTATCAACTCTTCCCGACTTCTGCCGGTAATACGGATTTTAGCTTCGTTCACATCCAGAATTATGCCATTCCGATCAAAGGTCACCAGAGGATCAAGGCTTGCCTCGATTAATCCTCGATTATATCTTTGAAGATTCCGGATCTCCTGCTCAGCACGCTTCGATTCAGTGATATCACGGGCAGCTCCAAAGGCCCCTACTACATTCCCGGACTGATCTTTATAGACCGATGCATTGTATGACACAATAGTCTCAGTCCCATCCTTTGCCTTCATTACCAGTTCATAATCCCTGACTTCTCCTGTTTCAAAGACCTCCATGGCACCTTTATATGCTCTCTCCGGATCGGTAAAATAATCAGCGAACGGGGTGTTGATCAACTCATCCCTTTCCATACCTGTAGCCTTGATAGTGGCTTCATTAACATCAAGAATAATACCTTCATGGTTAAAAGTGACTAACGGATCAAGGCTAACTTCAATCAATCCACGATTGTAGTTCTGAAGGTTTTGTATCTCCTGATCTGCACGCTTGCTTAAAGTAATGTCGCGGGCAGCGGCAAAAGCACCTACCACCTGCCCTGTTTCATCTTTATACACTGAAGCATTGTAAGCCACAATTGTTTCGGACCCATCCCTGGCCTTTATGACCAGTTCATAATCCCGTACCTCACCGGTTTCAAAAACAAGCATAACACCTTCTGATGCTTTTTCTGGTTTTGTGAAATAATCAGCAAATGGAGTACCTATCAATTCTTCCCGAGTCCTTCCGGTCACTCGAACGGTTGCCGCATTAACATCCATAATAATCCCATTTTGATCAAAGGTCACCAATGGATCAAGGCTTGCCTCGATCAAACCACGATTATAGCTTTGAATATTGTCTATTTTCTCACCCCCGAATCGATTTTCGGTGTAATATAATCCCTTCCTTTAAGGGCACATGATTGTAAATCTAATGTATATGGAAGAGTTGTAAGTGGTGAAACCAATTTTGTTCCTTTCAAGTTCTGACCCCCTCGGTAACAATTATAATATGAAATTTATTCCTATACTTAAGTAATTCCTTTAATTATATAAAGTAAATTGCTTTTTTTTTGTTTTATATAAATCGAAGCAATCAATTAGAATTAAAACTGGCGGTTCTTATTTGATTTCCCGATTATAGTCAAAAGTTGCGACGGCACACTCAACCGCAGCAGAGCTGTAGGGTATAGTTATTTAAATTATATATAGGGATTCATGTTACTTTCGAATTATTTCTCTTATGCCTCAATTTTACGTTTCGGCTCTGGCTGATGAAAGAAGAGGAGTTTTCACTTGATATTTGAATCAAATTTAAATGAACAGGCATGAATCGGCTGTAGTGAGTGAACGGAGCGGTGCAGAGAGAACGAACGAAAGACGATTGATGCACTAAACTGAAGGGGACGGGCCGAAGCATGAGGCCGGTTCCCGGGTCTCTAAACACTAATCTTCACTTCCCGACATTACGGGTGAGGCGAGACACATCAGCGGCTCACCTCATCCGGCAACTACTTACTACAATTCACATGGAGTGGAGTAAGAAGATTTGAGTGAATAATACAGCAAGCCTGAGAGCGGGGATATCATGGTGTGGGGTTGGCTGCCGGGGGAGGTAATGGATAAAGGTTAATGCTGGTTTACAGAAGAGTTGGGGTTTGTGGTGATCGCTATATTGAAACGAGTTTATAATTAGCCCGCCCCGCATCACACTTTTACATCCCCAAACATCTCACCAACACATTTCCCGAACTCCTTAAACGCAGGCACATCACTAATCCCTTCATCCCCATTACCAAAAGCATCCAGCATAGAAGTGTAATACCATGCAACCGAGTCCTTTGAGGCATTGAAGATATCCCACACACCATCCCCCAGCCTGTCGTAGTCCCTGATGATTCCCGTATATTGGTTAATTTGTCGGCACAGGAGAGCAGCTTCATACCCGGCCTGCATTTTTGATAAAATCGATGGTATGTGCCTTGCGCTCGGGCCAGGTCTTACTTTTGCCCCCGTCCGCTTTTATCAGTTCTTCCGGCTCGGAAGCCCCATCTACCAAGGTCGCCACCGCATCACCGAATTCATGTCTGATATCGGACAGTGTGTAATCCTCATCTTCTACAACATCATGCAGCAATCCCACGATAACCACGTGCTCTGGTGCATTATTCTTCATGAGTGTGGAGGGAACGTCCAGAGGATGGACGATGTATGGTATGGTTAACAGTCCATCAAGCCCATTGGCAAGGAATATCATTTGATTACGTTAATGGGACTGAGGGAGGCAGGAGAGAGGCACCATGATCTTAATGGCGGTGATCCTGATGGGTCTGCGAATGCGGCTGGGCATAGTAAGGAGACGAAGGCGAGGTATTATAAAAAAGTAAGTTATGAGGACGCGCAGGAGTCGTTTGGGAGGCATCATCCTGCGTTTGTGGAGGGGTGGTGATGATTTCAGACCGAAGTTATATTTGATCTTAATCAATCTAATGTAGTAAAGTATCAATTCCAGGATTTTATTTTTAATAGAATCGAGATAAACAGCATAATAACACTAATGGTAGGGGGTAATAGATGCTCCTTTCCTCTATTGAAATGGTAGACTTATAATCGTATTTTTGTAAGAAAAACATATAACTATTTATAAATCTAATTAAAATATTAAAAGTGAAGTGATTAGATGTTTATTATATATTTTACTCCAAATTACAATCAATTGGATTTTCCCAGTTTGACTTTTTTCCATTTCTTATGAGGGGATAAAATGTTAATTGATGAAACAATGAAAATAATTGGACAACAAGGCAATAATTCATTTTATTATTTTGAAAATCTTGTTATAAAACTTCTTACAAAATATCTAGAAGATCAAGAAAAACCATTTAGAGCTGAACTTAGATCAGGCCCTTCTCATATAGATGGTTTGGCAATAGAAGGAATTGATGATTTGCCCGGTCCAACTTTAATTGAAATAAAATATGGAAGAATTATAACTAAACTAACACTACATAAATTATTTTCTATTTGTAAGAGGGAAAATTATTCAAGTATTTTATTAATAATTGGTGGAAATTATTCCGCAAAACAAAAAAAATTAGCTATGGAAATTGCAGAGACGCTAGATGACGATATTGTATTTAGAGTTTGGAATTTAAATGACTTATCTGATATTTTAGATAAGTATCCCGAATATGTCCCGAATATTAATCCATCGCTTACAAAATTAGCTATCAAAAATGTAGTTTCTAAGAGCCAAGAAATCGATCCAATAGAATGGAAAAATATACGTGATAGACACGTTGAACAATTGAAAAAAGCATATACTAACAATGATCTTATATTATTCTTAGGAGCTGGCGTATCTTCTAAAGCTGGAATGCCTGATTGGAATTCATTAATCTCAAAGCTAATGGTAACGATGATTAAGAGACAATTCTCTAAAAGTCTTGACGTAACAAAAGAAGAAATGCAGCTTATTGCTGATGAATTCCCTAAACTCCATGGACAATCTCCATTATTGGAAGCTAGATATATTCGTGCTGGTTTCGGAAAATCTTTTGGGCAAGAAATTTCAAAAATATTATATGAAGGAATTGGAAAAGAAGGATTGGGTACTTCTATTTTAATTAATGCTATAGCACGATTGTGTGTTCCAAAACGAAGTGGTCCAGGAATAAGAGCAGTTGTAAATTACAATTTTGATGATTTAATTGAAAACCATCTCGAAGAAGTAAATGTTGAATATCATCCAATATTCAGAGATATTGATATCGCTACACAAAACGAATTAGGTATTTATCATGTTCATGGTTTTTTACCACGAAATATAAAAACCTATGAAGGAGTATCTGAAAGTCTTCTAGTTTTTTCTGAAGAAGGATATCACACACTTTTTATAGATCCTTATTCTTGGTCTAATATTATACAACTTAATTTTTTACGGGAAAGCATTTGTTTAATGGTTGGTTTGTCTATAACTGATCCAAATCTACGTAGATTATTAGACATTGCTGCAAGGAAAAATAATCAAATTAGACATTATGTTATATTTAAACGATTATTAGCGTCTGAATTTTTCGAAAATATTGGGGAAAAAAAAGCAATTAAAACTGAAGTAATTGAAGCATTTCTAATAGCTCATCATAAACTCCAAGAAGCCTCTTTTCAAGAACTTGGTTTGAATATTATTTGGATTGAAGATTTTGATGAAATTCCTGATATTTTAAATTCGATAAAAAACTAATAAAAAATAGTTGTTCAGTTTATAAACATAATCTTTAATTAATCGAAAAGAACAAATTATGGGTCTTACCTCTGGTTCGAGGTTGGTGACGCTATAAACAAAGAAGTTAGTTCATTGTTCGATATATTGTGATTTTGGAATTTAAAAAATATGGCTACAAATATGGTAAAAGTGTTTAAATATTTTTTGCATAAATATATTAAAGTTATACATTTTCAACCAACACAATCCATTCCCATCTCGCTCATTTGCTCCTCTGATGGTTTATGCTCCTGAGCGATTGGTCAGGAGTCAGTTCATTGTTCTAAATATTGTGATTTTAGGTTAAAAAATCGAATGAAAGAGACAACGAGTTTGGTTAGGGAGGGCGTACATCTATCATACGAGTATGAACTCTTTTTAATTTTCTAGATTAATGTTTTCTAATTCTGATGTGATTTACCACCACTTCCTGAATCCAGGTAGTGTTATTATCTGATAATTTATCCATCAAGAAACTCTTTTATTCGTTCCCATAAAGGTTCTAAGTTCTTTTCTTTAATTTCACATTCCCAGACAATCAAATAACTCCATCCATTAGAAGTCAATGCAACAAAATTATCAGCATCCCGCTGCACATTACCTTCAATCTTTTGTCTCCAGAATTCTACATTAGACTTTGGCCATCTAAAGTAGCTGCAATTATGTTTATGCCAAAAGCAACCATTTACAAAGATGACTTTTCTGCGTCCGGCAAAAACAAGATCCGGTTTTCCTGGCAAGTCTTTTCTATGAAGCCTGTACCTATATCCATTCTGCCAAAGCCATCGGCGTATTATCATTTCAGGTTTGGTATTTTTCCCTTTTATTCGGGACATATTGAAACTACGTTGATCTGGTGAATGGACATCCATGGTTTGCGATTATTCCAATTGAGAGTTACATAAATCAAATTCGTTTTTTTGTAATGGAAAGTAAGTTATTATTTCATTTTTATTAATAGCTTATCAAGTTGGATAATTTCTATGCTCAGATATGAAGGATTCTCATTCTTCACCAAACATCCTGTAGTTTCTCAGCAATTCTCTGGGACAGCAGAACAGGTACAGCGTTTCCTATCTGACGGAAAGCATGTGTACGTCCTGCTTTCTCTGAAATGCCCTCAAAAAAATAGTCATA
>JACUTQ010000025.1 GCA_014859725.1 Methanosarcinales archaeon
GTCACCCTTTTAGCGATGATGATCAAGGCGATTACAACACCATTGATCAATACCGCATTGGCAGTTCATTTTGCATATCAAAAAAAATCGTGAGATCATTTATGGAATTAATGTAATAAGAATATAACTGGCGCAGATTTTTATGCACATATATAGGCCAATACAATAAAATAAAAGAGCCTCGGGGGGGATTTGAACCCCCGACCTCGTCCTGTTTGGAGTCCTGCAGATTAACCGCAGTCCATTACCAAGGACGCGCTATACCCCTAAGCCACCGAGGCTATCTGTTTTTACGGGCCCGGTGGGATTCGAACCCACGACATTCGGGTTAGAAGCCCGACGCTATATCCTGGCTAAGCCACGAGCCCATAAGTGTTTATAGCTAAGTGGACTTTCAAATATAACTCTAACCTTAAAAACTCTTTGGTGCTATCATGTTTTAAAAAAATAAAATTATTACCTGGCTTCCAGATAAGTAACCTTATTGGCATCCACTACCAAGGGTTTTCCCAGTGTTGTTTCCTCAACCTTTCGCACCCTTCCTATTCCTTCCAATTCCAGCTGCAATCTGGCAGCAAAAGTCTCGCTTTCTTCGAAGATCTCATCTGACTTATGTAAGATCCGATGCATAGAGACCTGTCGCCACTTGATCCTGGCTAATAGGCCAATAGTTCCTGTATTAATATCGTCATAACCGGATTTTGTTAATAAAATCATATCTCCGGGATTAGTTGCATGTGCAGAGAAAAAATTATGTGGACTTCTGATCTCAATAGTGCGAACACGGTTATCCTGTAGTTCTTTTAGTACCTGTGAAGAAATACCTGTAATTGCTATATATTGCATTTCATCACCCTAAGCATACATCGGGAACTCTCGTCTTGGTTGATCGTCCTGTTCCGAGGATTTAACCTGTTCAGCAAGTTTCTGTAATTCCACCTCGATCTGTTCAGCCTGTTCCATCAGATTATTTATGTCAATTGAAAGATCATAGAGTTTGTTAAGGACTTGAATTACCGCGGCAGCGGCCCTTGGGTCCGGATTAGGGCTGTTTGTCTCACCCAGTAGACTGACAGCAGGAATTTTTCGCATGTTACATTCCGTCATTACACTCCCTGAAATCCCGCTTATAGTACCAACCTGGAATATCTCTACATGTTCCTTGATCTTTTCAAGCATCTCTTCACTGGTAGCTGCCCCAAAGACCTTGTTCTCCCCGGTTGTCATTGTGGCAATCCCGGCAATAGAGACGATCTCTTTTACATTCAAAGATTGAGCCCAATCTATCAGGACCTTACTGACTTCATACGAGATGGTCGGATGGATCGGAATATCAGATATAACTGTCAACATATTGTATTTACTGCTCTCATATATCCTGACAGGCATATTGACCATGCCGTTGAATAGGACTGCAATTGGAGGGAAGTATTTAGATTCAATTGTTCCTACATAATCCATTTCAAGCTCGTCTATCAAATGCTGGGACGCAATATTTCCAACTAAACCGATCCCTGGAAAACCTTCAATAATAATTGGATTTTCAAGTGATATTGGATCAGTAATAATCTTTACATTTTCCCCTGATTGTGATTGATCATCACTCGCCATAATTTTTCACCTAATCTCTCTTATGAATCTCTAATAGATAAGTACATCGATAATTCAAAACGGGTTACAGGTTTTCCAGTCTCCTGACAGCTTCCTGCAGTGTATCATCACTCTTTGAGAAAGTGAATCTGAGCTTGTTGGAACCCAGATCATTATCCTTAAAAAAACTGCTTCCCGGAACTGCTGCGACCCCAATTTCAGATGCAAGGTAATGGGCAAACGAAACATCATCCCCCGTATCGAACCCTGATATATCTGCTAATATGTAATAAGCCCCCTGCGGGAGCGTACACTTAAACCCGGATTTTATCAATGCATTGTAGAGCATGCGGCGCTTTTTATCATACATCCCCACCAGTTCTTCATAATAAGATTTTGGCAAATTCAGGGCAGTTATACATGCATGCTGAAGTGGGGCCGGGGCACCTACTGTCAGAAAATCATGGACTTTACGAATTGCATCTGTCAAATGAGCAGGAGCCAGGGCATATCCCACACGCCATCCAGTAACACTATACGTCTTACTAAAACCCCCAATGGTAATTGTACGTTGTGCCATATCGCCCATAGAAGCCAGGCTGATGTGCTTTGCATTATCGTATATGATATGTTCATATATTTCATCGGTAAGCACGGTAACATTGTTGTCTGTGGCAAGATCTGCTATGACTGAAAGTTCATTTCCGGAAAAAACCTTCCCTGAAGGATTATTAGGCGTGTTCAATACCAATGCTTTTGTCTTTTTATTGAAAGCTGCTGCCAGGACGTCAGGATCAAAAGTAAAATCATCCTCATCCAGAGGTACAAACCTGGGCCTTGCCCCTGAGACAGAAGCATCAGGTCCATAATTTTCATAGAAAGGCTCGAAAATAATCACCTCATCACCTGGATCGATAATTGCCAGCATGGACGCCATCATAGCTTCGGTAGTGCCGCAGGTAATAGTAACTTCACTTTCCGGATCAGCTTCTATCCTGTTAAATTCGGCAGCCTTGCGGGATATCTCTTCCCGCAGTTCTTTCACACCCCAGGTAATAGCATACTGATTATGATCGTCTGCAATGGCGGTATTTGCTGCAGCTTTCAGCTCTTCAGGTGCCGGAAAATCAGGAAAACCCTGGGCAAGATTAACAGCATCGTGGCGTAGTGCCAGACGGGTCATATCCCTGATAACAGATTCAGAAAAATAATCACATCGTTTTGAAGGCATCTATTCACCAACACAGACCCACATATTCTATATCGCCACAGCAGATAACGTTCCTGCCATCAATTACCAGGGATCGGTGCATTGTCTTGAATTCACTGCACAACATCTTGAACTCGTCCCATTCTGTCATCACCAGGCACCCATCAGCAGATTCAAGGGCCTGAATTGCAGAATCGCAGTATTCGATATCAGGATATATTTTTTTCATATTATCTACTGCCATTGGGTCGTATGCAGAGATTATAGCTCCCTTTTCCAGTAATGTTTTAATTACAGGGGTGGATCTGGATTCCCTGATATCATCAGTGTCATTCTTGAAGGCAAGCCCCAACACAGCGATTTTTTTACCGTCCAGCTTTCCCAATCTGGATTCCAGAAAGTCGATCATCTTCAATGGCTGCATTTCATTGACCTGGACAACAGATTCAAGCAATTGTGGTTGGTATCCCAGTTCTTTTGCCTTCCCGATAAGTGCCTTTACATCTTTGGGAAAGCATGAACCTCCGAATCCGGCACCCGAATTCAGGAAATATGGCGAGATCCTGAAATCCTTTCCAACTGCTTCCATAACCTGATATGTATCGATACCCAACTGTTTGCAAATGTTGCCTATCTCATTGGAAAAGGATATCTTGGTTGCTAAAAAGGAATTATTGACGTATTTTATCATTTCTGCTGTCCTGGGATTGGTATGCGTTATCTCACATTCAAGACCTGCATATAACGAAGAAACAACCTTGTCAGAGCTCTCATCAATGGCACCCACCACGATCTTATCAGGATGCATGAAATCATAAACTGCCTTTCCCTCTCGCAAGAACTCAGGGTTCATAGCAATACCAAAATTGATTCCCGCTTTCTTGCCAGATGTTTCCTGAACGTGTGTCATTACCACCTTTTCAGTAGTTTCCGGCACAACAG
This sequence comes from Methanosarcinales archaeon, assembly GCA_014859725.1. Lineage (NCBI taxonomy): Archaea > Methanobacteriati > Methanobacteriota > Methanomicrobia > Methanosarcinales > Methanosarcinales archaeon. The sequence continues at coordinate 3,743 of JACUTQ010000025.1, forward strand.
TGCTTTTTACCACAACCACATGATAATCGTTCTTCTTCCTTATAGCCTGGCCGAGGCTCTTGCTGGCTGCTTTGACAATGGAAAGATCGATATTGCCATCAACATCCGAAGGCGTCCCTACACAGATAAATGACACATCAGTATTAGTCACAGCATCATCATAATCGCTGGTAGCGCTGATTCTTTTACCAGCATGCTTCTTAAGAAGTGCTTCCAGCCCCTCTTCATATATCGTAGGCTCACCCCTGTTTATCATTTCAACTTTCTCAGGATCGATATCAATACATATCACATCATGACCTAATTCTGCAAAACATGCAGCAGTCACCGTCCCCACATAACCGGACCCTATTATTGATATTTTCAAAACCACTGTCTCCTATATTCTTTACATCCCGTCCACGTATGGAGCCCGAAGGGCTTCATACGTGTGCTAGCCCGCTACTGGCTAGAGTAGCACAAAAGCCCCTGGCATGATATTACTATTAGCTTCGATCACAGAACCCACATTCAGCATACTATTGATACCTGTATGAACATGATCCCCCATTATAGTACCCAGTTTCCTCCTGCCTGAATCTATTACAACCCCGTTGATCCGGGCTTTTATGTTTCCTCCATCATGTCTCAGATTCGCCACCTTTGTCCCGGCCCCGAAATTGCACTCACTCCCGATAATGGAATCTCCCACATACGATAAATGGCCCACATGGGTATTATCCATAATAATTGAATTCTTCACTTCAACAGCATTGCCGATACGAACACACCTTCCCAGACTGGTAAAGGGGCGGATATAACAATTTGGCCCTATATCACAGTCCGGTCCAATAATAACCGGGCCTTCGATATATGCGCCGCTCCTTACCCTGGCACCAGCCTCTACGATCACAGGCCCGTGGATATGGACATCATCCTCGACCTCACCTTTAATATCAGTGCTAATGGTTTTCAGGAATTCCATATTTGCATCCAGCAGATCCCAGGGTCTGCCGATATCCAGCCATTTTCCTGTAATTACCTGATACCCCACATGGATACCATTATTGATCATATCCTGAATTGTCCGGGTGATCTCGTATTCATTTCTGGGGGATAGTGGTGTCTTATCAATGGCACCGAACACTTCAGGTCCAAATACATAGATGCCTGCATTAGCAAGATTTGTGGGAGGCTTTGCAGTTTTTTCATGTATTCCCATAACGCAGCCTTCTTCCACTTCCAGCACCCCGAACCGGGATGGGTCATCCACTTCAATGGCTGTCATTACTACAACCTCATCCCGTTCCAGCAGTTCCTTTATCTGTTCGGACGAGACCATAACGTCCCCGTTCATGACAATAAATCTTTCATTGATCACTGAACTGGCAGTACCAATGGCATGGGCCGTACCCAGCCTTTCCTCCTGCATTACATAATCGATACGGATGCCGAATTTCGAACCATCTCCAAAATAGTCAACTATAGTCTCACCACGATATCCAATCACAAGTACAAAATCATCAATACCCGAATCACGGGCCTGCTCGATAATATGCTGCATAATAGGGCGGTTACCAAAAGGAAGCATTACTTTTGGGCGGTTTCTTGTCAGGGGGCGCATCCGGGTACCTTCCCCGGCTGCAAGAATAACGGCCTTCATGTTACTCCTTTTAATGTTGTTATAATAAAAAGATATTTACTTCAACTGCAGGCAGAACCAACTGCAACCTTAACGATGTGGCATACTTTCTGGAAAAGCTCATCCACATTTGACCTCGCCTCGGCAGTGACACGTACCAGCGGTTCGGTACCTGATGGCCTTACAAGGACCCAACCACCATTCGTTTCCACTCTGATGCCGTCTATAGTACTGACTTCCCCCATTGAAGACAATTCACTGGCAATATCAGACATTGCACCGTCTTTTCGCTGGTTATCACAGGTGATCCCTATCCTCCTCGTATTATACTTTGGCAAGGCATCAACCATATCAGAGAGTTTTTGGCTGCCAATGATCTCGATCAATCTTGCTGCAGCATAGATCCCGTCCGGACAAAAGGAAATTCGTGGAAATATCCAGCTTCCTGACGGCTCACCTCCAAATGCTGCACCTGTTCTCTTCATGACTTCTGCCACATATACGTCCCCCACCCTGCTTCTCAGAATTTCTGTTTCAGGCAGGGCATCATCCACTATAAGTGAGGTATCTACAGGCACTACTATCTTTTCAGCATCTTCATAAGCTGCCAGGATTGCCAGTAGCTGGTCACCATTTACAAACCTCCCCTTATCATCTACTGCCATCATCCTGTCCGCATCTCCATCATGTGCAATCCCGATATCTGCTCCCCAATCTATGACAGTTTTCATAAGCAGACTCAGGTTGTCTGTTTTAGGTTCCGGGTTCCTGGCAGGAAAATGTCCATCTGGCTGGGCATTCAAAGATAGCACTTTGCACCCCATGATTCTAAGCAGCAAAGGTGTGATCACGGATCCTGCACCATTGCCACAATCAACTACTACTTTAGTTGCTGTTTTTAAGGAACCTGTTTTATTCAGTATAGCCTTTATATGGTCTTCAACAGCATTTTCATAAATATTTTGATTACCGATCCGGCCCCATTCCACTAAAAAATAGCTGGATGATTCGATGATTGATTCAATTTCCTCCTGCTGGGTGCTGTCAAAAGCCATCCCGTCCGGGTTCCATAATTTAATGCCGATGTACTCAGCCGGATTATGGGATGCTGTGATCATTATTCCCAGATCAAAATCCTTTGCAGCATATGCTAAGGTCGGAGTTGGAACAAGACCTAACCTGGTCACATTGCATCCTGAGGACATTAGTCCGGATATAACAGCTTCTTCGATCATGTTTGCCGAAACTCTGGGGTCCCGTGCAATTACAGCAGTGGAGCAACCGATACCAGCTGCTTTTCCCACATTCAATGCCAAATCAGGTGTAATCTCAACATTTGTAATCCCCCTGATCCCTGATGAACCAAACAATTTCATTTCATCACCTATTCGACAGTCACACTCTTGGCAAGATTCCTTGGTTTATCGATGGAACAGTTCCTCTCAATAGCAGTATAATAAGCCAGAAGCTGAACCACAACCGTAGTCAATAAAGGCGACAACAGTTCATCTGTCTTAGGAATGGGCAACACATTATCTACATATTTAAGGATTTCATCGTCATCCTGATTCGCTATGCCGATAACTGAGGCTTCTCTCGCTTTTACTTCCTTTATGTTGCTGAGAATCTTATCATAAGTAGAACCTTGTGGTGCAATAGCGACCACAGGTACATTGTTAGATATTAAAGCAAGTGGGCCGTGTTTCAGTTCTCCTGCAGCATACCCCTCAGCATGAATGTATGAGATCTCCTTTAATTTTAATGCCCCTTCCATGGCTATTGGATAATTGATGTTACGTCCTATAAAGAAATAATCCGTTGAATCCACAAAAAGAGAGGCACATTCATGAATCTTTTCTTTATTTTCAAGAATGTGGTTAATATGTCCTGGTATTTTTCGCATTTCAGAAAGTAGTTCACGCGCTCTATTTGCATTCATAAAAGACCTGATTCTTGCGAAATAGATTACCAGCAGATATAAAATCACAAGCTGTGAAATAAATGACTTTGTGGCAGCCACACCTATCTCCGGACCTGCCCTTGTGTAGATAGTATTGGAGGCTTCCCTTGAGACTGAACTTCCCATCACATTGGTAACAGCCAGGGTCTTACAGCCATAAGATGCAGCTTCCTGCAGAGCTGCCAACGTGTCAGCTGTCTCCCCAGACTGTGTTATTCCAATTACAAGTGTGGAGGGCGCTAAAACCGGACTAGAATACCTGAACTCAGAACCACTATCCACATCAGTATGTATACCTGCCAGTTTTTCGAACAGATATTTGCCAAGCAAACCTGCATTATAAGAGGTACCGCATGCAATGATCTCGATCCTCTGAAGTTGCTGGATCTGCTCTATGGTCATTTCCAGTTCTTCAAAATTGACATTCCCTTCAAGTTCATGTAACCTGCCGACCATGGTCTCATGAATGGAATTGGTCTGTTCATGTATCTCTTTAAGCATAAAATGAGGATAACCTGCTTTCTCTGCTGCTTCCAGGTCCCATTCTATGATATGTTCTTCCTTTGTCCTGGGATTCCCTTCAAGGTCTGTTACCTGTATTCCATCGTATTTAACAGAAATAATCTCCCCGTTCTCAACATAAATGATCCTGTTAGTATATTTTAAAACCGCAGGAATATCAGAAGCTATGAAATTTTCCTGTTCACCTAGCCCGATTATTAGCGGGCTGTCCTTTCTTGCTGCCACCAGTTCACCAGGGAGCTCATCACACAATACAGCTATTGCATATGAACCCTGTACATGACCCAATGCTTGCCTTACAGCAGCAGTCAGGTTTTTTGAATAATATTTGGATATTAGATGAGCCAGCACTTCCGTATCAGTATCTGATAAGAACTCGTAGCCTTCTGAGATCAATTCTTCTTTCAATTCCAGATAATTTTCGATGATACCGTTATGTACAACTGAGATATGGCCAGATGAATGAGGGTGTGCGTTCTGTATGGTTGGCTTTCCATGGGTGGCCCATCTAGTGTGTCCAATGCCGATCCGTGAAAGAATGGCAGGGACAACTGATTCAAGTCTGGAGATCTCACCTTCCTGTTTGAATATGCCGATGTTTCCTTCGTCATCTATAACAGCTAACCCTGCAGAATCATAACCCCTATATTCTAATCTTTTTAGTGATTCAAAAAGAATCTTGATTGCGTCCCCATTCCCAATATAGCCAACTATTCCACACATTATTTTGACCAACTTATACCAAAAAAGCATCTTCAGGTATTTCTTTTGAGATAATATGACCAGATGCTATGGTACATCCTGTAGCTATCATTTTACCGGGTTCGGTAAGCACTCTATGTTTGATCTCATTCCCATCCCCAATGACTGCGCCCAGTTTTTCAGCCCTGTGGAGTATTCCTTTAATTTCTATCACCAGGTTCTCACCGGTTTCTGTGATAAAATGGGAGCCTATACTGTTGTGGGCTCCAATGAGAGTGTTGGATATATATGAAAAAGCACCAATCCTTACATCATGATTGATAATACTATTATTGATCTGATTAAATGGTTCAATTGTGCAATTGTTGCCTATTGTGGTTGAGGGGAGTATCACAACATTAGGCCCTATCTCACAATTTTTACCGATAATTGCTGGCCCAATGATATATGAACCTGACCTTACAATTGTATTGGCACCTATACTGACATTACCTTTAATTATTGCTCCTGCTTCGACATCACCATTTATGATCGGCTGTTTGCATCGTTCCAGCAGGTAAGCATTAACATTTAATAAATCCCATGAGTGAACAGCATCTATCCATGTGGACTCTGACTTGACCATTGTCACAACCTTGCCTTCATCAATCATCTGTTGAATGCTGTCGATAATACTATACTCTCCTGTTTCAGAAATCACAGTTGACTCAATAGCCGTAAAAATATCAGGATTAAAAATATATATTCCTGTATTTATCATCCTGCTGACATCTTTTTTTGGCTTTTCCACAATTTTTTTTACATTAATATTATCAGAGATTACAACGCCATACCCTTCGATATCCTCTCTTGTGACAGTTAAGATCGAAATGTCGCCTGATTTGTTTTCAAGGATGTCAGAGATGGTCTCATCCTCAATAATATTATCACCATTTAGCACGATGAATTCGTCATTAATGTAAGGAAGAGCTTGTTTTAAGGCATGAGCTGTGCCCAGCTGCCCTTTTTGTTCTACGTATGTAATATTTACTCCAAAGTCTACTCCATCCCGGAAATAATCCATAATACGTTCTTTTCTATATCCAATAATAATTATTATATCAACAATCCCGCACCGGGCAAGGGCATCAATGATATGTTCCAGAATCGGTTTATTAGCTACTAACAGCATTACCTTTGAACGAGTAAGAGTAAGTGGCCGGCATCTAAGTCCTTCACCGGCTGCCAGAATAACTGCCTTCATATTTTATCACATGCTAAATTATCATTGATTAATATAAAACGTTGCTATATTTATTAATAAAAAATGATTATTAAAACACCTCATAAATCTTAATTAATATTAAAGATTAAAAGGATAAGAGAATGACAGTCTCAAAACGAGTCATGATCGTAATGGTAATTGCTATTCTCACATTGATAGTTCTTTTTAGTGCAATTGATGGATGGAATTATGTAACTGAAAATGAATTTTGCGAAATATGCCATGAGATTGAATTTGAGAAATATAATACACCTGGCGATTCTATGGATTTCGCTCATAATGAAAACGGAATTTCTTGTTCCCAATGCCATGAAGCAGCAGGAACTGCAGGAATGTTGGAATTTAAAAAAGAAATTGCAATTATGCTAATATATGATGTGGCTGGTGTTGATGCCCCTCCTGGAGAAGATGAAGTGGTAGTACTTGAAAATAAATTTAGATGTCTCAAATGTCATTCTGATTTTATTTCACTGACATCACAAAGGGTAATTAATCCACATGACGATGCAGGTGATTGTAATTCATGCCACAAAGGACATGAAAGAGAATTGCCTGAACAAACATGCGGTGAATGTCATACCAAAGCTATTGAATCTCTAAACTTTAATGGAGGAAAACATGCAAAGAAAAGTTGTTCCTTCTGCCATCCACAACACGGATATATTCCAAAGTGCCAGGATTGCCATGGATTGTTTCACATAGCTGGTTTAGAGGAATGTACCCAATGTCATACCAATGCCCATTCTCCACGAAATCTTGAATTCTCTTCAAATATTTCAAAAGAAGAATGTACTTCATGTCATTTTTCTATTATACGAACTACTTTTGAAACCCAGCCAACAAAGCATGTTGGAATTGGTTGTGTGATTTGTCATCCCAAACACGATCAAAGCCTGGAATGTACATTATGCCATACTGGACATAATGAGACAATGAAGGCTGAAGAATGTACTCAATGTCATTTACAGGCTCATGTACCTTCTCAGGTTGATTATCCTCCAAATACGCCATCAAGCCTGTGTGGAGGATGCCATGAAGAGAATGCCAGACATCTCAAAGAGAATATCACAGGCCATTCAAACAAGAATTGTGCGTACTGCCACCCACGGCATGGCCAAATACCTGAATGCACTGCATGCCACGGATCTCATCATGGCATGTCGTCCGGATGTACTACCTGTCATATGGAGGCACATAATTTAGGCTTCCCACATTCAAGAAAGTCGGTAATTTGATGTATAAGTAAAGAAATTAAACGGCCAATGAGAATCCCGAAACCGCTTTGTCTGATAATACTTGACGGATGGGGTATTAATCCGAAAAGGGAGTGTAATGCTGTCACCATGGCAAAAACGCCTGTGATGGACAGCCTTTTGTCAAAATATCCCCACACAACATTAGATGCTGCCGGTGAAGCAGTTGGCTTGCCAAAAGGACAAATGGGCAACAGCGAAGTGGGACATCTGAACCTGGGGGCAGGCCGTACTGTTTATCAGGATATTACCAAAATAAATAAATCAATAAGTGATGGTGACTTTTTTCACAACCCGGCATTGATGGGGGCTATCGGATATGTAAGAACTAAAGGATCTTCACTTCATCTTATGGGTCTGTTATCTAACGGGGGAGTTCACAGCCATATTGATCATCTGTTGGCCCTGCTTACAGTTACCAGGAATGCGGGCTTAAAAAAAGTATATCTCCATGCATTCCTGGATGGTCGTGATGTTCCACCCCGCAGTGCCGAGCAGTATATTATGCAGGCAGAAGAAAAGATGGAAGAATTGGGGGTCGGAACCATTGCCACAGTCAGCGGTCGGTATTATGCCATGGACAGGGATAATCGATGGGAACGGGTCCGTCTGGCCTACGATGTTCTGACCCGTGGGATGGGTGAAACATCACACATTGCAACGGATGCAGTAAAAGCAGCTTACGGACGTGGTGAAAATGATGAATTTGTCAAACCCACAGTAATTCTTGACCATGGTAATCCCACCGCAACAATAAATGACGGTGATGCTGTATTCTTTTTCAATTTCAGGTCTGATAGGGCGCGGGAACTGACAAGGGCCCTTACCAGGCAGGATTTTACAGGATTTGAGCGTAAGAAATTACCTGACATCCATTTTGTTTGCATGACACAGTATGATGCTACATTTGACCTGCCCGTGTCATACCCCCCCGAGCATCTGAGTAATACTCTGAGTGAATATCTTAGCAAAATGGGAAAAACTCAGCTTCATATCGCAGAGACCGAGAAATATGCTCATGTAACGTTTTTCTTCAACGGTTTTATTGAGAAACCTTACAAAGGAGAATACAGGAGTCTGATCCCCTCACCAAAAGTGGCCACCTATGACCTCAAGCCAGAGATGAGTGCACATAAATTAACTGAAGTGCTACTGGAAAAGATCAAATCAAATGATTATGATGTTATTATAGTTAATTATGCCAATCTTGATATGGTGGGTCATACTGGGATATTTGAAGCTGCTGTTAAAGCCGTAGAAACAGTAGATGAATGCCTCGGCAAAGTCGTAGAAGCGATAATCTCAAATGGTGGTGCAGCAATTATTACGGCAGATCATGGTAATTGCGAGCAGATGAGCTATTATGAAAATAACAGCCCCCACACTGCACATACTACCAACCATGTACCTTTGATATTGGTTTCTGAAATGGATAATGTAACAGTAAAGGAGGGCATCTTTGCCGATGTGGCTCCGTCCTTACTTGAATTGCTACATCTGGAAGTCCCGGTTGAAATGACAGGACAGTCATTGATCGTAAGGAAAATCTAATCTATCATAACATCCATAGCCCAATATATGTCCAGTAATGCAGTTGTTTTTGATAGCGCGGGAACCTTGCTTCATATGTACCGTGCTGCCAAGAACCTGATAAATGATACAATATGTTATGATATTGTGACCACTGACCTGGCAAGCACAGATCCGAATTACGGTATTGTGATCATTAATATTGATCCAGAAAAATTAATGGAAATAAATGAAAGCTGTCTTATCCACCAATTTCTGGATGAATACAATATCGCCATTGATATTGGATGCAGCAGCCGTCCGGTAAGTGTCGCAGAAGCACGTTTAATAATTAATTTTGATTCAAGGGCAATAGTATCTGATCTTCATGAAGTGTTACTAGCTGTATTGGGACGATGTGATAATAGCCGGTACATGGGAGTTGGGGTCATGATCGATACGGCTCATAATTGCATCCCTTACACTCTAAGTACGGGAGGACGTTTATTCCCTGGAGTAAAAGATGTGGTTAAACAGCTGGAAGATATGGGAGTGGATGTATATATTGCCTCGGGAGATAAACAGGAAGATGTCGAACTGATTGCAAAAAGCATTGGAGTAAAAAAAGAACATACTTTCGGGCTTTCAACTCCCCAGCGCAAGGGTGAGATCGTTGTGGATCTGAAAGGGTCTTATGATAAGGTTGTTATGGTCGGCGATGCCATTAATGATATTATGGCGTTCAAGCAGGCTGATTTTGCAGTAATGACGGTCCAGCAAAGGAATGTAAGACCTGAAAAACTTAGAAGTGAGGCTGATGCAATAATCGATCATATATCCCAGATCGTCCCTCTTGTGAGTGATTTGATTTGAACAAAGGGGAACATGTACTTTTATTAGGAAACGGCAAGCGTTATTTTGCAAAAGCCGATGAAGGTGATCTTCATACTGATGTGGGTGTATTCAAGCTGGATAGCTTAATGGAATTGCAATATGGGGATACTATATCTTCCCATCTTGGTTTTGAATTAAGAATCCACTGTCCCCGGCTGCCTGATTTTTTTAATCATCTGAAAAGGAGCGGGGCTCCCATTAGTCCAAAGGACATTGGAATGATCATTTCGCATATTGGTCTTGGTAAAAATGATGAAGTTCTTGATGCAGGTACTGGTTCAGGTATAATGGCTATTTATTTAGGATATATTGCTAAACGTGTAGTGACATATGAAGTTCGGGAAGAATTCCTGGAAATCGCTAATTCTAATATTGAACTTGTGGGACTTGAAAATGTTGAGTTGAGATTTGGTGATCTGATTAATGAGATTCAATCCATTGATGAGATATTTGATGCGGTAATCCTTGATATGCATCAATCGGCACAGGTGATCCCATTTGTTCCAAAAGTGTTAAAACCAGGAGGATTTCTGGTGGTGTTCACGCCATTTCTGGAACAGGCCAAAGAAATCCGTAATGCTATAGATGAGACCGGATTTGAAGAAACCATAACTCTTGAGTGTACGCAGCGTGAGATTTCTTTCAGCGAAAGGGGAACCAGACCTTCCACAACCAGGGTTGGTTATACAGGGTTTATTACTTTCACAAGAATGCCCTGAGTGTTACCACTTTTGTTACCATTTTTGATACCAAAAATTATATTAGTTATTAAATGAACCATGTATTATTCTCAAAATTGCCATATAAATGCAGCAATGTGGGAATGCATGCTACGTGGGCTAGCAATGAAGTGAATGGAGCGATTTCAAATCGCCGGAATAAACAAGTTGCGACAATCTAATATGTTGTAAAAGGCATAGGGCCATACAAGGTCTTAAGAGATTGAAAGGAAATCCAATTCCTTCATTTCAGAAATGTTGACACATAATATATGTGTAGGGAGTGGATGAATGCAAGCGCAAGTCCCTGAAAATGGAGCCTCCTGGAAAGGGAGGTCAGCCCACAATTAATATTATTGTTTCTTAATTCTTATTCTTCCAATATTTTTTCAATGATTCTTATTACTTGATTTTCTACAATATTTAGAGGCTGCTCGGCTTCAACCACCAAAAAACGTTCTGGATACATTTCAACTAGTTTTAGATAATTGGCCCGAACCTTTTCGAGGAATTTCACCTTTTCGAATTTTGTCTGGTGACTGCGACTCCCCACTCTGGTTACTGCCAATTCTGGTCTGACATCTAAAAGAATTGACAGATCTGGTATTATGGTCCAGCCTGTATGCAGACCCAGCACCCATTCCAGTGCATTGTCAATAATTCCATCCAATGTTGCTCCCTGGTAGGCATACCTGCTATCAGAATACCGATCTGAGATAACGATCTTGTTATCTTCCAGGGCAGGTCGTACTGTCCTGCTAAGGTGATCGGCATGGTCTGCAATGAACAGGAACAGTTCTGCTAAAGGGTCTGTCTCTGATTTGATCGCACGATAGACTGCCTCTCCAATCCATTCTGTTGTTGGCTCCCTGGTAAATATTATATCAGCATTTTCATCAAACTTCTGCTTTAATAGATTTAAAACCGTAGATTTTCCTGACCCGTCAATTCCTTCAATGGTTATCAGTTTTCCAATCATTTAATCTTTCCTTAAAAGTCAAATAAAGAACTCTGGTTCTTCTCTTCTTCGTTACTTGATCCCACGGGTTCTTCAGGTTCAATATTTATAGGAATTTCATCAGGTTCTGTCTTTATTTCTTTTCCTTCTTTCATATGGGTAAATCCGCCGAACATTTCAATACCATGTTCAACTTCGTCCTGGATAAGCTGTTGTGCTGCCTGGTATATCTTTTCGACTTTCTTAGAAGGTTTCGACTCCAATAAAAATGCGATCTCATCTGGATTGAGTTTCAACTCGGCAGCCAGTCCTGCCGAATGGTCGCTGCTTTTCATCATTTGTTTGAAAAAGACAAGGAGGTTAGAGCGTACATATTCGCTGGACACGTGGAAATGTTCACCAATCTTTCCTGCCAGAGAATCCCTGATATTTCTTTTAGCTTTTGTCTGTCCCATTTTTTTAAAATACTGGGGAGATTGATATTTCTTGTAACCTGGATATCTCTGTGTTTTAACAGCTGCGACCCCTCCTGACATGAGCAGTCCAGCATAGCGCCAGAGTTTATAATTCTGCCTGCGCCTGACCCTTCCCAGGAACTGATCTGCCCTTGCAAGCTGGAAATATCCTGCAGCCATATCCTCATCTTTTGTGTATCCTATGGGCAGGTTCTCATCTATCCAGTGTATCAGCTGTTCCGGACTTTCATCCAACTGCCATGCGGCTTCCTGGGCAGACCTGAGATCCTGTTCCCTGAAAATAACATCCATTGCCCTGAATACAGTTTCTTTGTTGTCCCTTGGAGCTGTGACCATGTCATCAACTTCAAGTTCATGCCTGCCTATGGCCATGGCCTGAAGATCATTGATCGCACTTCTCAGGTCACCATTGGCTCCTTCCACGATCTTTTCTATAACACCGATGCCTATCATCAAACCTTCGTTTCTACATATATTTTTTAACGCTGTCACCATCGATGTGGTACTGATACTTTTGAATTGAATGGGTCTGCAGGACATCCGAAGCGTGGGAGTTATATCATAGAATTCATTGGCAATCAGTATAATCGGTTGGGAGGTGGTCTTTATAACATTAATGATAGCACTGGCACCACCGCGGTCATAGTTACCATGCAGGTTATCTGCCTCATCCAACATGACCAGCCTGCGGCCCGTCGTACCGTCAAAAGTACCCATTTTACTGGCAGAACCTGCCACTTTTTGAATGATACCTGCAGTCCTCTGGTCACTGGCGTTTAGTTCTATTACATCCCAATCCATTTCGTATGCAAGAGCATAGGCTGCAGATGTCTTGCCTACGCCTGGTTTTCCGTAAAGTATCAATGCCTTATCTTTGGGCACCCCACGTTCCCAATCATGTGCCCATTTTAACAGTTCTTTAACAATACTATTGTGGCCTGCCAAATCTGTAAGGTTTTTTGGACGATATTTCTCTGCCCATTCCATAGGCACTGTGCTCATTGTCGTGTTATGTTAACGGCAGGATTAAAATAGATATCTTTTTTAGCTGGAGTTCCATTCGGATTTAAATTATATTTTATATCTCATAATAGCTAACCTGATATATCTTTTCCCATAAAAATTTAATGAAGGGAAAATTATTACTGAAAAGATAAGTTGTTACGATAATAATAATTGTAATGCTGCCTGTCTTCTTCTGACCTCATTCGAAAGCTTTATCTGGATAAATAGATAAATTATCATCAAAGGGGGAGTTGATGTTTATGAATATTCGAAATTTTGGATTTATTCTTTTATGTTCAGTTATCCTATTCACAGGATGTGTTGAAGAAACTCAATCAGTCAATGAAGTTCATACGAACAATGAGAGCGCTGAAGCCAGTTCGCCAGAAATGAAGCCGATGTTTTATGATGTGAGCCTTCATGCCACCACAGGCGGTATGGAAAAAATATATAATGAGGGCTTTAAGCAAATTACTGGTATAGATTATTTGGAACTGAATTGTTACCATTGTCACGCAACATGTGATGACTGCCATGCTAAGGATGTGAATGGAAACAAAGTGTATGAAACTGCCATTGCACAAGACAAGATGACATGTTTGAAATGTCACGGCAGAGAGGGACTTATAACCAATTTGAATCTACAAGATATGCACAACACAAACAATGTAACTTGCATCGACTGCCATACCTCTGAAGAAATCCACGGTATGGGTGTTGAAATTGACACTATGAAGAATCCAGATACTATTGCAATTGCATGTGAAGATTGTCATTACAGTGGCAGTGATAAGGCAACACCACCGTCGGAAACAATCTCACATACTGTCCATGGGCAAAAGGTTGATTGTTCAGCATGCCATGTGGGGTCATCTGTTACATGCTATAATTGTCATTTCGATACGTTCATAGAATCTGATCAGAAGATAGCCCTGCCAACAAAGGATTGGTTATTCCTTTTGAATTATAATGGAAAGGTTACTTCAGCTAATATTATGACCCTCAGTTATGGTAAGAAAACTCATGCAATTTTTGCTCCACAGTTCCCACACAATGTAATAAATCCGGGAAGAAGCTGTGGAGACTGCCATGGGAATGAAAATGTCAGGGACATAGATGACGACAGTAAGATTACTCTTAGTTGGTGGGATGAGGGTTTCAAACATAAAACTGGTATAATACCGGTATTAGATACTGAAACATATGAATATGAGCTGCAGTTTTTGTGGCTTGAATTCAACCCGGATACTGAAGAAATGAAATGGTCACAATTGGATGGTCAGGAAGATCCTTCCATTATAATTGGAAACTACGGTGAACCATTGACAATGGAACAGTTCCAGAAATTGAAGTTGAAACAGATTTAGTACTTAAAATAGGGAGGTCCCGGAAAAACGAAAATCCCTCCTTATATGACCTGATATGCAAAAATAAGAGCTCCATAAATGGTATCATTTTCCTGCAAGAATTAATTTTCCCGCCAGGTAACAACTACATCATCAGGACGGAAATTTGGATTAACATGTGATTTTTCGATAGGTGTGTAATCCTGTTTTTCAAACATTAACAAGCCTAAATAAGCGATCATGCTTCCGTTATCACCCATAAACTTGTTTTCTGGGACGTAAAATTTTATTCCCCTTTCATCACACATGATCTGCAGCATTTCCCTTAATCTCTTATTTGCCCCCACGCCTCCGCCAAGCAGTACTTCATCCTTGCCTGTATGTGCCACGGCCCGTTCTGTTACCTCAACCAGCATGGCAAAGGCTGTCTCCTGATAAGAATAGCATACATCTTCCAGAGAATGTTTCTTCAATGCCTGGGATGCTGCTGTGGATTGACCTGAGAATGAAAAATCCATTCCTTTAACTACATAAGGCAACGGTACATAGAAAGATGCTTTTTTAGCGAGTTCTTCAATTTTCGGCCCCCCGGGATGCTGCAACCCCGCTCCCCTTGCGAACTTATCAAGGGCGTTGCCAATTCCGATATCCAGGGTCTCGCCAAATACCCTGTAGCGCCCGGCCCTGTAAGCCAGCACCTGGGAGTTGGCACCGCTGACATACAGAACTACCGGGTCCTCTGCATCGGTCTTCCATCGGCCCACTTCTACATGGGCAACGCAATGGTTCACTCCGATCAGCGGGACACTTAATGATAGTGATAGTGCTCTGGCTGCTGTAGCTGCGGTGCGAAGGCAAGGTCCTAAACCCGGACCCTGGGAAAAGGCGATGGCATCAATGTCATGTACTTCAATTCCATTATTTTTTGCATCTTCAAGTACTTTTGATATTACTTTTTTTATATTATCAGCATGGTGCTGTGAGGCTTCTCTGGGATGTATGCCGCCAGTAGGAGGAGTATATGTGGCTGTTGATTCGGTTATAACATCATTTTTATTAACTAAAGCTGCACTCAGGTTCCATGCAGTGCCTTCAATTCCAAGGATAATAGGATTTGTAAGTTCGTTCAAAATAATGCCTCTAATTAGTAACTCTTTTTTGCTAAAAAAGCTTTCAAGAGTATTAAATATTTAGTATAAAAGAAATTATTACATTATTTCCCTGACTTTATTTGCAGCTTTGCTCAGTTCTGTTAGAATAAGATTAAGGTTGGTCTCTGATCCTGCCAGAACTGCTACAAGGGCTTTAGGTCGGCTCTAATGGCAATAAGCCTTTCATTTTTTGCTGGCTACTAACGATTTTTTTACACCTGTTAGTCCTAAAAGTTCTTGTTGAACCCGGCGGAATAATATACCTTGTGCGATATTTTGTGACATATCAGCTACCTCACATCTCTAATAGAATATTGATCTGATACAGTTTATATTACTTTCGGTCAAATATTTCTAAAAAAGTTAATCTGTTAATTCTGCCAGCTTGATACCAATAAATCCTATCACAATGACAAAGGCCACAAGTATTGCTACATTCCCGAAGTTTGCAATATTATGAAAACTAAAATTCTTATCGTTAATAATGACAATGAGGATAATAAAAACCAGTACAGCACCAACTGAAGACCCTATCTCCAGGTATGTCTTTTTCATGATGCACTACATAGGATTTAATAGGTTTTAAATTTGCTGGTATTTTATAGTGGTACATGACAGAATTTGAAAGACAGTTAGTAAAATCATTCAACGTTTTTTTTTGCAGAAAACGGGATCAAAGGAATTGCCTTTCGTCTCAAGCAGCACCGGTTCTCACACCAGTACCTGGACATTGTTGTGGATTCTCTCAACCCGGATTATTACCTTGGTATCGAATGTAAGAGCATTTCAACTGATAAGGGAGCAAAAGCTCTGTACTTCACCCAGCATTTCACTACTGATAAGAATGGATCCCATCAGGTTGAGAGGATGAGCGATTATCTCAGGATGTCCGGACGCAAAGGTTTTCTGGCAGTTGAACTGCGGCAGGGTGTGGGAAGGATTCGAAATGCATATGCCATACCCTGGAATATAGTAACTAAAAGATTCGAGGAGGAG
>JACUTQ010000026.1 GCA_014859725.1 Methanosarcinales archaeon
AACCAAGCCCCCATCTTTTCTTCGGTTCTCCTGCTGCCCCTCTTGCTTCACTCTGGCCGGGTGCCCCTCCTGATCTGCTCCGCCTGCCCTTGTGGTGTGGGGGCTGGCAGGTGCTTTTCGATTATTTCGGCGATTTTGGGGTTCGAAGTGAGGATGGATGCTTGGGGAGGTGTTTGCAGGTGGGGGGCTCCGCCAGAAATATAATTTTAATTCAAGTTATATTATTACTGAGGTCAGGAGTATACAAATGGTTTTAACTTTTCTCTGTGTCCCTCCGTGGTTAATATTGAACTAATTCCAGCCCCCCTCTGGTACACCCATATCACAAATGAAAAACAGGGATTTCGTATTTTAGCAATTTTATACACTAATGCCGTTTTTAGATGGGGATTCTTGGCTCTCTTAGGCTAATATTGACTGAGAATAATTCATTGAAAACGGCTTAATTTTTCATTACATTAATAATAAAAATGAAATTCTAATCGTGGAAAATAAAAACCAAAAACGGGCGCAGGGGGAGTTGAACCCCCGATCTTCAGCTTAGGAGGCTGCTGCCATATCCAGGCTTGGCCATGCGCCCATACCGGATTAAAAGTAACTCTTAACTGCTGATATCAAATATTAAGTTTATGTATTTCAACATTTCTCTGTATTGAATTAAATCCATTAATTGCCGATATATTTATTATCATTAAAGGTATTAACCACCCGTTATTGAATTACTATTATTAGAGGAATTATATGCAATATCAAGGTAAATCGAAAAGAAAGTTCACAGGTGGAAGACTTATTTCTTCCCACGGCAAAAGAAAAGGGGAAATTGGCAGGGAAGCTGCAGAGCCTCATTTAGATAACACCAGACGTAAGATAGTAAATACATTGGGTGGAAACACAAAGGTCCGTTTATTAAGATGTAATGTGGTAAATGTCACTGATCCAGTAGATAATTCTACCAAACATATCTCCATTGAAACTGTTGTAAATAATTTAGCGAACCAGCATTATGTCAGGAGGAATATCCTGACTAAAGGTTCTATAATAAAAACAGAAATGGGTGATGCTAAGATTACAAGCAGACCCGGTCAGGATGGAATTGTTAACGCAGTCCTTATTAAGGAATAAATTTCAATCGACTTGATTTCGGTCGACATTTTTTTTATTTTAATGAAATCCAAATATTTATGTACTTTTGATTATACATGCTTTGTACATTCTATTATAGTACCTTTAATGAAACAACAGAACATCTAACACGTTAGGGTGGTATCCTTGGAATTTGAAAATATTGATAGAATCCTAAAGAAGAAACCTGATGACGCTGCTGAAGAATTATTAAATGGGATAAAAGAAAT
The DNA here is from genome assembly GCA_014859725.1 of Methanosarcinales archaeon. Lineage (NCBI taxonomy): Archaea > Methanobacteriati > Methanobacteriota > Methanomicrobia > Methanosarcinales > Methanosarcinales archaeon. The sequence goes on from JACUTQ010000026.1 coordinate 1,353, forward strand.
CTACGGCGAAATCCCTTATATTCTTCAGTTTATGAAGGACAGGCCTAATCTTTTGATACCAAAGGTGTTATATGATGATTCAATTATGAGGGAATTCAATCGCATTGATGAGAGGACGATAGAACTCATTTCAATAGGGGTTTCGGCAGCACTTAAATGTACACATTGTTTGAATATGCATATCAGGGTGGCGAATAGAATGGGTATTAGCAGGGATGAGATATTTGATGCCATCCTAATAGCTGGAACGATTTCAAATGCATCAGTACTTGCTTATGGCACAAGAGCTCTGGATGTGGAAATGCCTAATGATGACGATTCATCACAAAATAGCAGTGAAGATATTTGTGATATTTGTAAAATTCCCAGTGAGGACATAGAAAAATAATTTCATTAGATAAACTTTAAGTTTAATTTTTTGGTGGAATTCCAAGCATATTTATCTGGTCTATTAGTTCTGTCAAACCTTCGATCTCCCGCTGGATAACTTCATCGTAAGTCATTGAAATGCTCATCTCTCCGTCTACGGTAAGCTTATCAGGCCCTCTGCGGACGATTTTTTCAATCCCATCACGGTTCAGAACTTCTTTTATTTCCATATCATGAACAAAGGCACGTCCAGGAAATATAACAGTTTCTTTAATTTTACTTAAGTCCAGTTTTTTAATATCTTCAATAGTAATTAGACAGCCAATATCCTTCTCTACACCTACCACATTCACATGTGCGGTAAGTTTTTCAAAAAGAGCTTGCAGCAAAGGAGCAGATGTCCGGCTTGTTATGATGGTGGCTTCCATTTTTGGAGTTGGTAGCCTGGAAAATGCTTCTTCATCATTAATAATAGCAAAAGGAGACCCTGTTTTTGGATCACCTAAGGGGGTGCCTGTTACTCTGAAAGGATACTCCTTGTCTACCTGATTTACTATTGAGAAAAATTTATCTATTGAATGTGCTTCAATTCCCGGGATAATGGGCGAGTTATTTAGTATCAGTCCCTGATCAAATGTATTGGCAAACCTCATAAGTATGAGACCTTTTGCACCCATGGATTCCAGGTCATCACATGTTTTTCTCAATACATCGTTGTCATTTACTCCTGGTAATAGAACAATGGCAGCATATACATCGGCATCTTTACAAAATAGCTCAAGATTGGATAAAGATGCTTCAGGGGTTTTATCATTCATGTATTCTTTTCTAAGCTGTGGATCGGTAGCAAATACAGTGAAGGACACTTCTTTTACTCCATGGTCCAAGTAGGACTCAGCTTCATTTCCTTTGGTGAATCCTTTGCCACTGGTGTATCCAAGATGTATTGGACTTTCTAATTGGGAGACCACTTCTGTTAAGACTTCAAGGTCTGGATAACAACTAACATCCCCACCACCGCTTATGGTGATTCGATCAATATTTTCATTATTGAAATGTAATATCTGGTTTACATCCTGGATAACCATCTGGACCGGTTTGAAACCTGGATAGGATTCTTTTACCCCTTCAGTGCAATATCGACATCCTTTCTTGATGGGTAGGCAGTGTTTACAACCAAAAGCAGGAACATCTTTTACAGCCTTAAAATAACAGTATTTGCAAAATCCCATGCAATCGAATCCCGGTCTCCCACCTACATCAGCTAATAGTTCCATTTGAATCATCCTGTTTTTGTGTGATTATTTTACAAGTCTATAAATATTGATATGATTCTCTTTGAGCGTAAGCTACATGCTAATATAGTTTGCGCTCATATTGTTCTAATAGGGTGTAAAAAACAAACATTGTAAAAAGTCGAACTTTTAAAATTTTTGAGATTATAATGATTAATCCGTAACCTTTAAGTATGTTTGTTGTTTTAATAGAGTATACAGTAAACTGAAGTTGGTTGGTTACACAATATTCAGTATAAGAGGTTTAGCTATGAAAAATTTTGATTAATTGGAACTTTTGTATAACTTTTTTAAGTTCTATTTCAAAATATGACGCTATTCTTCTTGTATCCAACAATGGAAGTTTTCTGAATAAAGTATAGGAGGAAAAATAAGCGTGTCTGACAAAGTAGACCTATATAGCGACAGAGGAGCTAAACTCAAAAGTGGCGTAGACATTCGAGATATAAGCCCTCTCCGAAACAAAGCTATCAAGAAGATTGTACACGACACTAAGCGAACAGCAGCTGTAGACCTGGCTGGAATCGAGAAAGCATTGGCCACAGGAAAATATGGCGGCAAAGGCCGACAAGTTCCTGGAAGGACACTGAAACTCGATGTAGTCAAGAATGCAGACAAGATTGTCGCTAAAGTCGCGGACCTCGTAAAAGTAGATGCTGGAGACGATACCAACGTCAAGTCACTCAATGGTGGCAAACAGATGCTGGTACAGGTACCCTCTTCAAGAATTGAAGCAGGTGCAGAATACGTGTCATCATTGACATGTGCATCAATGGGAACACTCCAAGCTATGATTGAAACCTTTAATCTGAACATGTTCAATGTTCCAGAGACAAAGGCAGCAATCATGGGACAGTATCCACAGACCATGGATCTGGCTGGCGGTCATGTCAAGTCAATCCTGGAAATCCCACAGAAAGATGAGGGCCTGGGCCACTCATTGAGGAATATCATGGCAAACCATCTGGCAGCCGTGACCAAGAAGAACGCAATGAATACAGCAGCCCTCTCAGGTATATATGAGCAGGCCGGTGTGTTCGAGATGGGCAATGCTCTCGGTATGTTTGAGAGAAACCAGCTTCTCGGTCTGGCATATCAGAACCTGAATGCCAACAACATGGTATATGCAACAACCAAGGCAAACGGTGCTACAGGTACAATCGGTACAGTAGTGCACTCAATTGTCGAACAGGCAATCGAGAACAAAGTAATTGCAGCCGATAAGAAACTCGGTTCCGGATATACCATGTACAAAGCAAATGACGTATCCATGTGGAACGCATATTGCGCAGCCGGAACTCTTGCAGCAAACCTGGTTAACTGCGGTGCAGGAAGATCACCACAGCACACCTCTTCAACACTGTTGTATTTCAACGACATTATTGAGAAGGAAACTGGTCTGCCAGGATGCGACTGGGGTAAGGTACAGGGAACTGCAGTAGGATTCTCCTTCTTCAGTCACTCAATCTATGGCGGCGGCGGTCCTGGTGTGTTCAACGGTAACCACGTAGTTACCAGACACTCAAGAGGCTTTGCTATCCCATGTGTTGCAGCATCAGTATCACTCGATGCCGGTGTCCAGATGTTCACTCCAGAGATGACATCCGGTCTGGTCGGAGAAGTGTTCGGATCAGTTGATGAATTCAGAGAGCCTATCAAGGCAGTAGCAGGAGCGCTATAAACGAAAAAATGAGGATTTAAATGGTCAAAACCGCTCCCGTTTCACGCAAAAAGAAACCAATTCAAGTTGAAATATTCCCACAAAGAGTGTTAATGCCTGATACAGCCGAAAGGTTGTTGAATGCCATTGATAAAACACCTGGTGTTATCAGGATGACAATCAATGGACCCAGTCTACCCACACGGGTAGCATGCGGATCAGGGAAATTCACTCCAGTAAATCATCCTGATCGGCGGATCATAAATGTTTCAGATCAAGCATTTGAACTGAACATAAGGGTTGGCAGGATTAGGATAGAAATAGAGGATCGAAATGTCAAGGAAGAAATTAATAAAGCGGCAAAAGAAGCATTGCCATTCCCCTTCGAATTCAGAGAAGGGCACTTTATTAAGACAAAAGCTACCCTGACAGATTATGCCAAATACGGTTTCAAGAGCAGGACCGACGAGTCCGTCAATCTTGAGGATGAACGTTTGTTAGGATTAATTGATCCTAAAGCGAATCCAAAAGACCGTATATGTATATTGGAATCAAAAGCAGAGTGATATAGAATGTTCGGACGAGAAACACAGTGTGTGGACTGCAGAGAAAGCATGGGCCTCGGCAGAGGTGGTGGCCTTGCTCAGCGAGGTACACTATCAGAGACCGGCAGGCCTGATGTGATCGCAGTCGCCATGTCTCCCGGACGAAGACATATCACTAAACCTGTATGTGAGATCACATACGGACTCAGAAGAGAAGGAATCCAGGTAAGTGTCCTGGTGCTAAATTCCGGTGCAGGCGTTCCTGAAGATCTTTCAGGACAGTCTACAATGGGATACGGACCCAAGTTCGGATTGAATTCCAAGGAATTAGCACAGATCAAAAGACACAAGCTATTGATCCTGCATCTGGGTAATGTTGATTCCCATGTCATAAATAAGGCAAAAGAGGTTCTGAAATACGTGGATATTCCAACGATAATTGCCTGCCAGAATCCCATCGATTTTGAGCAGTTTGCTGAAGCAGGAATTAAAACCAGACTTGTCAAACCAAAGCCTGAAAATATTCAGACAAGAGGTACAGTCATGGAAATCGTAAGCGGAATCACAAGAGGCGAAACCTGTTCCAGGGAGAACCTCAATAAGATTGTAAAGTATGTAAAGACCATCAATCCACAAGATAACTAAGGAGGATATGTAATATGGCATATAAACCACAATACTATCCCGGCAGCACTTCCGTTGCTGAGAATAGAAGAAATCACATGTCAAACAACGTCAAGAAAGTCAGGGATATCTCTGATGAAGATTTGACCGCTTGTCTTGGCCACAGAGCACCTGGTAGCGACTATCCAAGCACACATCCACCTCTCGCTGAGATGGGTGAACCAGACTGTCCAGTGAGGGAGATCGTAACTCCAACACCAGGTACAGCAGCTGGCGACCGTGTCAGGTATGTCCAGTGGGCAGACTCCATGTATAATTCACCATCAGTACCATACTGGAGATCATACCACGCAGCAATCAACTATAGAGGTGTGGACCCCGGTACACTGTCAGGTAGACAGGTTGTCGAGGCCCGAGAAAGAGATATGGAAGCCATCGCCAAAGAACAGATGGAGACTGATATGACCTGTCCAGGTCTTTCCGGTCTGAGAGGATGTACTGTCCATGGACACTCCTGCAGATTGCAGGAAGATGGTGTCATGTTCGATATGTTGGACAGGCGCCGATTAGAAGGCGACAGCATTGTCCAGGATAAGGATCAGGTCGGTGTACCAATTGATCGAAAGGTCAATCTGGGTAAGCCAATGTCTCCTGCAGAAGCAGCCAAGAAGACTACATTCTACAGAGTAGGCAATGTTGCTTTCAGAGATGATGCTGAAGTCGTCGGCTGGACACAGAAAGTCTGGGAACTGAGGACCATTTATGGGTATCAGCCCAAATAAAACAGAGGTGATATAAATGGCAAATTTCCAAAATGAAGCAACTGCTAAAAAAGCATTCGTAAGCGCAATGGAAACCAAATACGCTAAGGAATGGGGTTCCAACAAGCAGAATGATGACATCCAATCACAGACAGCAAAATATCTGAGACTGGGTACCGAGCAGAATCCACGAAAGATGGAAATGGCAAAGATCGGTGCAGAGATCACCAAGAAGAGAGGTCTCCAGGCATATGATCCAATGCTCCATCTGGCTGGTATTCCACTGGGTCAGAGACAGTTGACCCCGTATACCCTCGGCGGAACAGATATCGTATGCGATGGTGACGATCTCCATTATGTCAACAATGCTGCCATGCAGCAGGAATGGGATGACATAAGGAGAACATGCGTCGTAGGTCTGGACCTGGCCCATGAGACTCTTGAGAAGAGGCTGGGCAAGGAAGTCACACCTGAGACCATCAACTACTATCTGGAAGTTCTGAACCATGCAATGCCTGGTGCAGCTATTGTCCAGGAACATATGGTTGAAACACACCCCGCAATGGTAGATGACTGCTATGTAAAGGTCTTCACTGGCGACGATTCCCTGAAGGACGAACTGGATCCACAGTTCGTGATCGACATCGACAAGATGTTCAGACCGGATCATGCAGCCCAGATAAAGGCTTCAATAGGCAAAGCATCATTCCAGGCAGTACACATCCCAACAGTAGTCTCAAGGACTGCTGATGGTGGTCAGACATCCAGATGGATGGCAATGCAGGTCGGTATGTCCTTTATCAGTGCATATCACATGTGCGCTGGTGAAGCAGCAGTAGCTGATCTGGCATTCACAGCCAAGCACGCTGGTCTCGTAGAGATGTCCGAAATGCTTCCCGCAAGGCGAGCAAGAGGACCTAACGAGCCTGGCGGTCTGTCCTTCGGTCACATGGCCGATATTGTACAGACCTCAAGGAAGTTCAGGGACGATCCATGTAAGATTGCTCTGGAGACCTGTGCAGCAGCAATGATGCTGTACGACCAGATATGGCTCGGCGGTTACATGTCCGGTGGTGTCGGTTTCACAATGTATGCAACAGCTGCATATACTAACAATGTTGTGGACGACAACCTCTATGCAGATACCGAGTACGGATGGGATAAATATGGTACAGGCATCGGTAAAACCGTTGCACCAACCATTGACATCATCAAAGACATCGCTACCTGGGGTACACTCTATGGTCTGGAACTGTACGAGAACTATCCAACAGCTCTGGAAGATCACTTTGGTGGTTCACAGAGAGCAACCGTAGTGTCAACAGCTTCAGCAGCAGCCTGTGCAATCACTACAGGCAACTCAAATGCCGGTCTGTCAGCCTGGTATCTGTCCATGTACCTCCATAAAGAGGGACACGGTCGACTCGGTTTCTTTGGATATGACCTGCAGGATCAGTGCGGTGCAACCAACGTGTTCTCCTATCAGTCCGATGAGGGTCTGCTCGGTGAACTCAGAGGAGCAAACTATCCAAACTATGCCATGAATGTCGGTCACCAGGGCGGTTATACAACTGTCGTCACAGGTGGCTACACTGGTAGAGGAGATGCATTCTCAACCAATCCACTGGTTAAGGCTTGCTTCGCAGATGACCTCATGAACTTTGACTTCGTCGAAGTTCGAGAATGCTTCGGTAAAGGCGCCCTGAGAGAGTATGACAGGTGCGCTGGCGAGCGAGCATTCGTCATTCCAGCAAAATAAAATTGTAAAACTATGTAGGTGTGTTCTCACACCTACAATTCTTTTTTTTTAATACAATACTGTTACCGGTAGGTAACAAAAACTATTCAAACCCCTGAATCATGAATAATGAGATCGTGATTGGTATCAGACTTTATCTCTACTGCCGGTATTTCTGACAGACGAATAAAGCAGATATACCACAGCCATGATCAGGACGATCGTAGCACCGGAAGGGGCGTCAAACACATACGAGAGCCATAATCCAAAGCAAGTAAACACTGATCCGAACATAAATGAAAGAAACATCATCTTTTTGAGATCTGATGTAAATTGCCGGCTAAAGGCTGCGGGAATTGTCAGCAGTGCAATGACCAGAATAATACCCACCACTTTTATCAGCACTACAACACTCAGAGCAATTAACGATAATAGTACAAGGTATAAGTGCTCGGTGGGAACTCCAAGTACGGTAGTGAATTCTTCATCAAAGCACAGTGCCAGAAATTCCTTATAAAACGCATATACTACAAGGATGATAACCCCATCCAGAATCAACATTAAAAGGATGTCAGAAAACGGAACTGTCAGGATATTCCCAAAAAGGTAGGTCATTAAATCCGGGGCATAACCGGGTTTCAAACTAATAAGGAGGATTCCTATGGACATTCCCATAGCCCATAATATCCCTATGAAAGTATCTTCCGGCAGTCTGGAACGTTTGCTTACCAGACCCATGGACAGTGCCGAAACAATACTAAAGGGCAGCACTCCCAGAATCGGATTGATCCCCAGGTAGTATCCAAGCCCGATACCGCCAAAAGATGCATGTGCAATCCCGCCGCTGATAAAAACGATACGTTTCACCACCACATAAACACCGATAATGCCGCAAGCAATACTGGCAAGTATCCCGGCAGCGATAGCATTTCTTATAAATTCGTATTGCATTAGCTCAATCATGCTAATATACCATTAATGATGTTTTAATACCCTGTGCGGAACACCGTGAGCGATCAGCTCCACCGGACATTGATATGCCGCTTCCAGATCTTCTGCAGTCAATTCCTTTGAGTCGTGATAAAACAGCTTGTGGTTCAGGCACGCTATCTTGTCCACATAAACAGAAACTGCACTGATATCATGTGATACCATGATTATCGTCATTTTAGTTTTAAGTTTTTCTAGCAGTTCATAGAATTCTGTTTGCACAAGTGTGTCGATACCTGCAGCAGGTTCATCCAGTAAAAGCAATTTGGGATTGGCTGCCAGTGCCCTGGCAATGAATACTCTCTGCCGCTGTCCTCCTGATAGATTTCCAATCTGACGATCCTTATACTCTAGCATATCAACCATCGTAAGTGCATCAAGAGCCATTTTTTTATCATCCTTGCTGTATTTTTTGAACAATCCGGCCTGACCGAGGCGCCCCATCAGTACCACATCCCAAACGCTTATTGGAAAATCCGGATCAAAAAGACTGTATTGAGGAACGTATCCGATGTACTTCCTGCTGTTTTGAGGTGTGTCCCCTAAAACTCTGATGGTCCCTCTGCTGGGTTTTATCAATCCCAGAATGACTTTAAGCAGAGTGCTCTTCCCCCCACCATTTGGTCCTATGATACCCAGAAAATCATGTTGTCTTAAAGTAAGATTTACTCCTTCGAGCACTTTAATACTATCATAATGCACCCATACATCCTTAAGTAAGATTACATCGGTTTTCATATTCATGTCAGACTTTTAGTAAATGAATTTGTAACTTCACGTAGATTTAACAGATAGTCTTTTGCCAGAGGATCTGCCGGTACAACACTGCCTCCGATCTCCTTTGCTATCACCTCAGCACTTTTTGTACTGAATTGAGGCTGGACAAAGATGATTTTAATATCATTCTCCTTAGCGGTTTTGATCAAATGTGCCATATCACTGACACTTGGTTCTTTGCCTTCGATCTCAACTGCTATCATGGTAAGATTGTAGTCCCGTGCAAAATAGCCCCAGCAAGGGTGAAAAACCATGAAAGTACGGTTTTTGAATCCTGATAAAGACTGGTTGATCTTAGAGTCAAGTACTTCCAGATCACGAATATATTGCTCTTTGTTCTGCTCATAATATGTTTCATTAGCCGGGTCGATCCGGATCAAACCGTCACAAATGTTTTGCACCATGATTTCAGCATTTACAGGAGATAACCAGATATGTGGATCCATACTGCGTTCATCATTGTTATACCTGGAATTTTCTTCCTCGTGATTGTGCTCTTCCATTTCCATCAATGTGACACCTTCTGAAGTGTCAACCACAAACATTTCCGGATTGGCTGATCTGATCTTATCCAGCCAGACCTCCTCAAACAAAAGTCCAGACCCTGCTTTAACATACATTCCGGCACTGCTTACCGCCTTTAGCTGACTTGCAGTCGGTTCATAGGTGGCAGGATTTGCACCGGGCGGTATCATTACAATCACATCTACTTTATCTCCACCGATATGCTCTACAAAATCAGCCAGCGGCAGGATACTGGCCACGATAATGAATTGTTCCTGGCCGGTTTGCTGATCAGGTCCATTAATACATGCATTACCCGAAAAAACTGCAATGAGGAGTAGAATTACCAGCAGTATTTTGTTATTCATTTTATTTGGTACTCCCTAATTTATGTCCTGTTCTCAGTAGGTGAAATTATCGTATTCAATTCAGGAACCTTCTCCACGACATCTTCAACATTCTTTGCCGTTTCAGGCATTTGTAATATCTTCACAAAGTTATCACGAAGCACATGGAATGGCCCCTCACCGATATCACGTATTATTAAAACATTGACATCCCGACTTATCAGAAACTCCGCGGTCTTTACACCTTTTTTCTTCTCCAAAGCGGCTGCTGGGTTCTTAATGACATCCCAGCATTTAATTCCATCATTTTCCATTTCGATAATTATAAAAAACGGGGCCTTACCAAGATGAAGGGAGAGCTTTGAGCGAAGACCATCTTGTGCAACAACAGGAACTGCAACTTTCACTATTGCCATCTTTCCAGGTTTGGCATTGACTATTATGTGTTCCAGATTATTTACTTCTTTCTTCACTGCACTTTTAATTTCATCAGAAAGCATCTCAACTTTTTTCAGATCGACGTCACCTTTGGTTTCAACTATAATTTCCCCGAACACAACAAGTCCGGATTTTCGGAGTCTTATATCCTCCACATTATTAACACCCTGGATATCACATACAGCCTGACGGATCTTTACAATCGATTCCTTATCAAGCCATGCATCCATCAGTACTAAAGCCGAGTCCCTGGCAATCCCAATTCCGAGCCTGAATATCATTAAAGAGATAACCAGCACTCCAATACTATCGAGCCACGGCATGCCTGACATTGAGCCAGCAATTGCAATGACAACGACCAGGGAGCTGAAAACATCTGTGTATGAATGCATTGCATCTGCAATCAGAGCCGTACTTCCCGAATAAAAGCCAACAATGCCTTTTAATGCTGCAAGAAAGACTAATGCAAGGGTAGACTTCTTCGAAGTATTGATCCCAATACGCAAGTTCTCATTTAAACGATTTTCCATTTTTTTGTTCCTTTATGGATTACATATTGAACCTGTGTTCAAGATAATAATTAGAATAGATCGCACCCAGAGGATTATGTGCCAGCACTCTATCCTTTACTGCCAGAGTAGTTACAGGCGCCTGCGAGTGCTGAGTAAAAAGAATATCATGGCCAATACACAATCCAACAATGATATTTAAATCGGTTTTCTCATTATTCAACACCAGTGCCTGACCCATCGGATTGCAGATCGCTTCAAAACTACCATTGCGTAATTTTTCCAGATCATATCTGTCTTTATCAATTCCGCATACTTTACAGCAGACAGAGAACACCTTAAAATCCTGTGTCAAAATCTCATGTATTACCTTTGCCTCGTTTTCCAGACCTACACAAAAGGCAATACCAAGTTTTTCATACTCCATCCCATTGGCATAGATAATGAGCTCTTCTAATCTCGTTTTATCCATATAATACCTGGATTCGATTTGTGCCGAGATTTTCATGGATTCAAGGTTCTTGCCAGTATATTCAACATCCGCTTTAATTGTAGAACAATCCTTTCCTTCACGGCACTTTTTCTTTTCACATAACCCACATTGCATCTAATAATCTCCGTTTATTGTAACATTTTCAGAGCATTTTCCAGTGTAATAATTGATATTTTCCCAGATTTTTTTCACATTATTTGAAAACTCATTTTCAGAAAATTCAACTACGGTCATCTCCTGGATCATAGCCATCGTCGCTGTTTCATCATATGGTATCCTGCCCACAACATCAAGCCCATTTTCGGCACAGTACTTCTCGATGAGCCGGGTATTGCCAGGATTTATATCAAATTTATTTATGCAAACCACAGCCGGTACCTTGAAATGGCTGGCCACACCCAGTATTCTCTCCATGTCATGTATACCTGATAATGTGGGTTCTGTCACAATTAATACAAGATTTACACCTGAAATAGCAGATATGACCGGACAGCCAATCCCCGGGGGCCCGTCTATGATTATTAAATCTTTATTAGATTTATTAGCCAGGACCCGGGCATTATTTCTTACCAGTGTAATCAATTTGCCAGATGCTTCTTCAGCAGTATTAAGCACGGCATGGGACATAGGTCCAAACCGGGTTTCTGAAAGATAAGCAAATCCGGATTTTCGATCAACCAGATGTATTGCATTAAAAGGACATACATATTCACAGACACCGCATCCTTCGCATCTTTCATTGACTACGTTAAAGTCTTCATCAATAGCTTCAAACCTGCAATAATCAGTACATTTTCCGCAATCGATGCATTTTTCCTTATCTATTGCAGCAATTTTCAGCCCGGAAAATTCAACAGTTTCTTTAATATCAGGTTTCAGGATAAGATGCAGATCTGGAGCATCCACGTCACAATCAGCCAGCACGGCATTTTCAGCCAGGGATGCAAAAGCTGCAGTAATGGTAGTTTTTCCAGTCCCACCCTTACCACTTATGATGGTGAGTTGTTTCATTTAGCATCCCCCCTCTGGATGACATTAAAGAGACGGACAAATTCCTCCTTCCATTCGGGCATTTCCAAAACAAAGGGTTGACCGTTTGAGTAAAGCCTTGCAATATCCTCATTGTGTGGTATCTTCATAAGGACTGGAATATCTCTTTCCATGCAGAATTTTTCTACCCTGTCATCACCAATTCCATCCCGATTAATAACTACTCCAAATGGAACTGCTAAGTGTTGTACTACTTCAACTGCAAGTTTCAGATCATACAGACCAAAAGGTGTGGGTTCTGTAACCAGCAGGCAAAAATCAGTGCCTCTAATGGTTTCAACGGCAGGGCAGGAGGTGCCGGGGGGTGAGTCGAGTATTGCATTTTTTTCTTTGTCGATTTTCTTTTTCAGGGTTTTAATTATCGGAGTCGCCATAGGTTCCCCGATATTTAACATTCCATGATAAAATTCAACTCCATCAGAACCCCCCCCCTCAATTATGCCAATAATACGCTTCTCCTCAGTAATGGCTCCTTTTGGACACACTAATGTACATCCTCCACAACCATGGCACAATTGTGGGAAGATGAGGATATCAGAAGGCAGTACAGCAATAGCATTGTACTGGCAGAATTTTGAACATTTTTGGCAATAGTCACACTTTTCGTTATCGACTACAGGAACTGATAGATATACATCTTCAACCTTTTCCAGATCCATATCAAAGAACAGATGGGAATCAGGTTCTTCAACATCACAATCCAGCAACTGTGCATTAGCAATGCTAAGCGCCATATTTGTTGCTATCGTAGTCTTACCGGTTCCGCCTTTTCCGCTTGCAACAGATATTATCATTCTAATCACCTCAAATCTTTGTACTAAGTATTCCTATAAAATTTGCTGGCAAAAGATATGGCATATTTTGATATTCTACACGTACCAGACTTCCATCTGATAGCATAGAATCAATATTCCCGGATTCGGAGAATCTTATCTCAATATCTCTAGCCTGTTCTTCCCTTAATGGATGGCGGGAACATATCTCTATAATTGCTGTTCTGGCATCCGGATAGTTATTAAAACCAAATTCGCCGGACTCATGATCAGTAAGGTCCAGTGTAGTATCAAAAATCTCATGTGCCCTGATTATTCTCCCTGGTTCGGACGGTCTAACACCGGGGTTTGCAGGCGGTCGGATTGGAACTGAAATGTATATGCGGTCAGGTTTTAACTGTTTAATGGCATCATTTATTTCCATTAAAGATTTATCTGAATCATTCACATCCTTAACCAGCATGACCTCAAGCCATATTTTACCTGAATACTCTTTCCTGAAATCAACCAGTCCTTGAAGCATTTCTTCAAATCCAATACTACCATGAGGTCTGTTAAGTGTTTTATAAACCTCTTCATTTCCGGCATCAAGTGAAGGAAGTACCACATCGCTGTTTTTCAAATCCTGCCTTACATCCCTCATGAATAAGAGAGAACCGTTTGTGATTACAGCCACAGGTATCTGCCATTTTTCTTTGCACTGGTTAATTAACCAACCAAGGTCTTTGCATAATGTGGGTTCACCATCTCCAACAAAGGTAATATAATCGATATTTTCAGAATTCACGACTTTTTCGATATCAGACAGGATATCTTCTTTTGGATAGAAGCTTTCACGCCTCACCTGCACCCAGTCGGTTTCGCCCAATTGACAGTAGGTGCAGTTGTACGAACAGGTTTTTGGTGGTACGGGACTCACTCCTAATGAGAACCACAATCTTCTGGAAGGAACAGGACCATAAGCAAACATATTATCCAGAACCTCTTTTTAAAATAAAATCTCCTTGCTGTACTCCCAGTTCTTTTGCAATAAATGGGCATTTTGCTATGAGCATAAAGAAAATCTTTTCACTATCAGGAAGAGTCTCATAATTCCTCTGTCCTTTACTGATTATCATATTATTTTCTGCAATAATATCAGTAAATGTTTTGCCTGAATGATCTGGTCCATTTCCATCTACTCCAATATTTAATATTTCGACACCCGGCATTCTATCAATTCCTATATATTCAGCATCCTGCGAAGTGGTATCATTGATAAAAGGTGTCATTTTTACAGCACAAAAAATATTTTTGAATTTATATTTACTAATAATCGTTTCAAGCAGTATCTTGTCAAAAACAATTTCACCGGCATTGTCTGTCAAATATACAAGATTTTCAGCCTTTTCAAGATTATTTACGAATTCTGAAAAATGGTCGATCCTGAATTTATTTCCCGCCTCAAGTGAAATGGTTTTATTGATGTCAAAATTTCCGGTTCCATAATCTATCACATTTCCTGATATGGCCAGTCTCGCGGCTGTTAAAAGGGGTGTAGAAGATTGGTCTACAATTCTTTTCAACTCAGGATACATTCCCAATGCAATATCGTTGCATTCCTTTTTGATATTCTTATAGGGATCGTCTTCCTTGCTTTCCTTCCTGATCATATTGTAAACGACATCCGCAATATCAGGTGGACTGCTATTCCAGTTTATCTCTAAAAGCTTAGCCATTACCACTTTCAGGATTTTCTCTTGTTTTTTCACATCCTTAGTAACTAACCTTACAGCTTCAAGTGCCTGTCTTTGGATACAAAATATGCAGTCCAGTTGAACGTTCATAGCTTCAAATTCTTAATACTTAGGTTTTACTTGACAGGAACCATTAATGTAGCTCCAATTACTTCTTCTTTTGAAATATTACCAGGCAATGCTGCATGAAACATCCCAAAATCAACTATTCTTTCTTTATCAATGATTCCCGGCAAAACATTATAGCTTCCAATGGCTGATAGATGGCCAATCGGATGAATCCCGTCCATACCCGGAATAATTAAAGTTTTGGGTGGAATTTTTAATTTTTTAACTGAAATTGGTTTCGTTTCATTGATGTTAAATTCCATATCTTCATCTGCGACTATTAGGACGAAATTCAATTTATCCCCTATTTGGTATTCAAAAAAAGTTTTTTCAATTTCTTGTGTTTCATAGAATACCCCTTCATCCAACAATTTTCCTGCTCTTTCAAGTACAAGTTTAGCCATTAATTTATTCCTCCTTTTTCTACATCTCAATAATACATCCTGCTTTACATTCCATATACTGTTCTGGAAAAATCGTTTTAATCTCAGCTTTGTATCGAGTGCAATGACAGGGCATTATCATAGAAATATCATTCAGACATTCAAAATTATTGAATTTATGAAAACCTCCGAACACTCCGTACGGCTCCCCGAAGTCTTTAGCTGCATCAATGAAGTTCTCCAAACCCGGATGTGCACAGCCGGTAACAACCACAATACCCTGGTTAATTTTCAATAATATGGCCTGTTCTTTTATTTTTCCTCTCATTTCACCAGTAATATATACATCATGAGCGATGTTTTTCGGTCCAGTTGCCTCCACTTTACCTGCCCTTTGTTCGATCTCATTCTTCAATTCCCTGGAAAACGAATTGGAAACATATAAAGTAACATCCGGGTGCAGTATGTGGGTTAAGCCCCCCAGGTGGTCCCAGTGGTCATGTGAAATGACAATTGTATCGATATCCTCTTTCATAACCCTAAATTTATACATGTTATGAAGTAGAACTTTGCCATCCCAACCGGTATCGAACATAATCTTTCGTTTTCCTGTTTCGACCAAACAGGAAAACCCCCATCCTTTGACAAAACCATTTTCTGATTCATTGTCATATAGTATTTTCAATCTCATCTAACTCGGTGCAATAAGCGTACAATAAAAGCGTCACATAGCACCCCTGAATTGTATGCTCTTTTTGTTCAATTACCATAAAGGGAGGAAAAAACCTCCCTGACTATGGGTCACGTACTCATTACTTCTCTGACAAACTGTCCTTCGCCGACCAGTTCAATTATGTTGCCAAGTCGTTCCTTTCCAGGCTTTGTTCTGTATTTGACAAACACGGAGCCGATCTTATCGATCAGCGCAGGAATCTCTTCCTTTGTGCAGAATTCCTTCAAAAGGATACCGTCTGTCGGTTTTCGTGCATCATTACCCCCTATCCAGACTGAATAACCGATCTTATCTTCCAATGCAGCTTCGTGTGGGCATCCTCCCACACACCATCCGCAATTGGCACACAGGTCTTTGTCTATCACAGCCTTTCCGCCAGAGATAGAGAGTGCATTGAACTTGCACAATTCAACACATCTTCCGCACCCCGTACATTTTTCATTATCGATCTTTGGCTGCATTTGCCCCAACAGACCAATGTCGTGACGGTGAGCCCTTACACAATTGTTGGGACAGCCTGCTATTGCGATCTTCATCTTATGAGGTGTGAGTTTTTGTGCGAACTGGGGAGTCAGTTCATTTGCAAAATCCTTGGTCTCAACAAGTCCTTCCGGACAATATGCATTACCCGGGCAGGCAGAAACATAACCCATACCGATCGTCATGAGTCCATTTCCATAGACCTCGGCCATCAGGTCATCCACATCTTCACCCTTGACACCCTGTATCTCCACACTCTTCCTGGTAGTTACTTCAAGTGTTCCGTCCCCGTACTTGCCTGCAAGTTCCGCAACCTTTGCAATATAATCATAGTCAACAAGACCTGATTTGGTTTTTATCTTCACAAAGTTAGTACCTTTCATCTCAGGTCTTACACCCGGATAGTCCCGTACCCAGTAAGATTTTACAGATTTACCATTATCAAGACGCTTCTTAAGTTCGGATTTGAATCTTCGCATCTTAAGGTCTGCGAACTCTTCTATCAGACTGACCTCCACTTCATCAGATGTTTCTAAGTAACCTGCTTTTACTGCCGTATCAAGCAATCCCATGCCCTTGGCATTTCTTGCAATCAATGTTGTCCAGCCTTTAGATGACCCCATATATCCTGCAGAGATATCTGCAACCTTTGAGACCGCGTCCCTGCATATGCGGCATCCATCTGATACACATCCTGAGAGGTCCTTAAGAGAAAATTCCATGTCACCTTCGTCAGTGGTCACGATCATCTCGTCAAGGTGTATAGCTAATTTCCTGATCTTGTCTGTGTCAACACCAGCATTTGTCAGGTAATCGTACAGTTTTTCATAGTTGAAGTTCTCCATACAGAACAGGCCGATAGTATAGGGGATGTTTGGTATCTTTGTTTTCTCACCATCTTTCCCTACTTCGATCGGGTGGACATTAAGACCTCCAAAGAATTGTGTCCGTCTGGTGCCGTAAGTGTGGCACGGTAGTCCAACCATGGCAACGTTATTGAGTGTTTCGGTTGTTTCCTTAAGTGCATACATCACTGGAATCATTGAATATTTCGCACCTGCTGCACCTATGAGTTCTTCTTTATTTGTTACAATATGTGAACTTGGTTTTGCAATCCCTCCGGTAGTAACCGAACCGTCGATCAACCCATTGTCAAAACAGTATGCAAGAAGTGCTGTTACAGCCCCACCGTCCTGCCCTTTTTCACGGATCACAGGGTCTGTTGCCCTTGCAGCAACCATCTTTTCGTACTGTCCAATGAGTGATGGGGGTTTTGCCTTGAAGTTGAATACATTCATGGATATGCGTGATGCATCTGTCATGACTCGCTGACATACGTCTTTACATGCACCTTCTCCGTTTCGGTAGCATTCCTCTTTCAGTTTCGGACCGTTCTCATCAAATTCGATAATATCATATGGACACACTGCAGCACACGCACCACAATATGTACACATGCCTGTATCTACTATAGCATCTTTTAAAAACCATTTAAATTCTTCTGCCATTTGTTTTGTCTCCTAAAATAACATGTTTTTGATCCGGATCATTACTTTACAATCAGACATTCTCTCTACCCCATGTTACATAAATATTAACACCTCAAATAAAAAGATTAATTGGGGATTTATTCCCCAATCTCTTGAATCCTTTTTCTTATATCTTCCAATTCATTTTCCATGTTTTCGGCCATGTATTTCAGTTCAGCAAGTTCTTGTTCTTTTGTAATTGTCTGAACCACTGGTGGTGGGTAACTATAAGCACCGCGCTGCCAACCAGTTAAGCCTGTCGCACAGTACAAATTACGGCGACCCCGGCCTCCACCGCGATAAGAACCGCTGCTAAGGATGGGATTCATATATCCTGGGGCTGGATTCCGTGCACAATAACCTGCTGCTCTGCCTGTCCTCGGACCTAAACCTGAAGGTCCGGTTCTATCTCCTCCTGGCATTTATTTCACCTCCCTTTCAAGTGTTTCGATTCGCTTTTTGATCTTATTAATGCCTGTGCTCACGGCAGGCATTCTCATCAGTAGCTTCACTTAACAGTCCATTCTGCCATGCAGCCACTGCATCCTGAACTGTTCCTGAAGCACCTACAAATACATCGATTCCATATTGTTCGAACATATTTACTGCTTTTTTTCCTAGTCCGGAACAGAGCATAATATGGGTGCCTGTTGGTGCTATGTACTCAGGGGGCACCCCGATACCTCCCATATGTTCGCTTTTATTCGGAATCACTTCAACTGCATTTGTTTCAATATCAACTACTGTATAACTGGGTGCCCTGCCAAAATGCTGGGCTACCATATCATTTAAACCGCCTTTTTCCATTGTTGGTATGCATACTTTCATTATTC
>JACUTQ010000027.1 GCA_014859725.1 Methanosarcinales archaeon
AAACACCAATATATGTCGTCTGCCACTGCTATCCACTCCCAGGTCTTCGTAGTAGGTGGTATCATCGTATTTATTCAAACCTTTCGAGATTATCTCATTTTCCGTGGTCTCTTTTGTTAAGTTCTTGAACCTCTCAGGCTTAAAACCTTTAATTCCGGTCAACTGGTCTTTGTCCAGGGCAGTAATGTACAGATAGTTCTTGCTACCTTCCAGATGCTTCAGGTTATCTTCTGAGACCATTCCGCGATCGAAAACCATGATAATTTTTTGTAGATTGAATTTCTTTTTCCATCGATCAGCGTTTCCTGTAAGCGTTTTTACATCGGCAGTATAATCTTCAAGAATGTCCCAGGAAAATGGGTAACCTCTATTGCTTTGGGTAATAGGCTTTGGAGGCAATTTAATGTCCTCTTAGCGACCACCTTTCAGGTGGTTGCCTTTCGGCAATACGAATGTAACAAGGATCAAATCACTGTGAATAAAGAGATAAGAATCATATTCCCTGGGCTGGTCAGGACATAGCAGTCCCCAATCCCATGCGGCTTAATAGATGAGCGAAGTAATGGGCAGGGTAACAGTGGCTATAGGCGGCGGTATTGCAGTCTGGACATGATCTCAAGGGAGATGATAAATCAACTACGTAAAAAATGGGCTTTTTGTACTTTAGGACATAGAAGCCTCGGGGGGGATTTGAACCCCCGACCTAGTGATTACAAATCACTCGCTCTGCCGGGCTGAGCCACCGGGGCATAGTTATATTCAATAAAAACGCACGCTTGAAGGTTATTATTGCACATAAATACTTCGGTAGAATGGAATATCCAAAACATTATATGTCTTGCCACTCCTTCTTTAATTAGAGATAAAAATCCCCTGGTTTAATAAAAACTATGGAAGGGATTATCATGGGGTCCGAAAAAGAAGAATATCTCAAAAAGCGTTATAGTGAAATGTCCCCTGCCCAGCTTGAACTCATTATTAAGCAGATCAACCTGGAACTGGAACATCATCCTGAAGCTGATAAGACTGAATTGCATATAGCAGTTGAAGCCCTGGAAGAAAAGAAAAAGGCAGCACAGAATGAAAAAATGGACAGATCATATCTTCCTGATAATATGGAATATGGTATAGATGTTGGTGAGGAATTCCGATAATGAATCCTGTAATAAAAGACCGGGTTAATGCTCATCTGGAAACCATTGAGGAGGTATATGGTTTGAAAATCCTGAATAAAAATGAAGTTGCTGGCTGGATATCAGATAGGACAATTGATGAGAAGACTGCTTTGACTGTTGCCACAGCAATAAATACGTGGGTTATGATGAACAACGATAGCAGTGGTGTAAAAATCCCTTATAATGTAATGAATGTGATACACAAAAATCTTGCCTTAAAATAATTTTTGGCAAAGCACCATACATTTTCTCTATTAACTTTTAACTTCAGGCGGCCAGTTCTTCTCCATCCAGCCAGGAATGCGACCGCTGTCCGGAGTTCCGATCTTTACATTCAATCCACTGGCATCTTCCATATCACCCTGAAGTCTTGCTGCCAGTCCCGGAAGTATCACAGTATTGTGACTGGTCATCTTCTTGAAATCGAAATTGTCCTTATTGAACCCATCAGTAATTGTCTTGGCTGTCAGCTGCCCACCTGCTACCGCAGCTTCTACACCCAGACCGTCAGTATCAGCTGCTAATAGATAACAATCGATCCCATTACTGGCCAGGTCGCTCTCAACCGTATAATAAGTCAAAGCAAAATTGGTAGTCACGATCACAGGAGAATCCTTACCAGGAGAACCAACCTCATACACCTTTGGATCTACCTTGACAGGGGTCCTCGGGTCGGTATAGATTGTATCCCTTATATGAAGTTCGGGAAGTAGGGCATAGGGTTCAATGCTATGCAGGATCATGATATCACCATATCGTACAGAAAATACCGATGCCAGCACAGTTTCCCAATAACTGGCACTGACCGGGTCATCATTGGTTAAATAAGCTGTCATGGGTACGGCCATTAACGGGAATGCAATATCCCGCTGTCCCTCCTTAATCCCTGAACGCCTGATCTTCAGGAAATTCTCAAACGATTCGCGCAGGCTCTTGCCCTGTGGATTAGTACCCGGGTCCAGAATCAGATTTTCCCGACCCATCTCTAAAAAAGTTCCTGCCAGGCTTTTCAGGGTATCCATGTCATCAGGTGCAAACAGGACCGTGGGAACATCATA
Organism: Methanosarcinales archaeon; assembly: GCA_014859725.1. Classification (NCBI taxonomy): domain Archaea; kingdom Methanobacteriati; phylum Methanobacteriota; class Methanomicrobia; order Methanosarcinales; species Methanosarcinales archaeon. The sequence continues at coordinate 2,234 of JACUTQ010000027.1, forward strand.
TTCCAGTACCAGGTCAGACACTGCTTGCCAGTTATCCCTGGTGGCTGCATAGATTAGCGGTTTTGACTTGGCCGCGACCTCCAATCCAGCTTTTAACACTTCAGGATTCAGACTGCATAATATTAGTGGAAGGTCAGTATTCTCCATTACTTTTGAAACAGTTTCCTTGAATCTGGCAGGGTCATTTGAGGTACTGCGTACCGCAATCATATCTATTGTAAGGAAACGGCCCACATAGAATTTCCTGTAATCCCGGATGAATTTGACTCTTTCAATCAATTCATCCTCAGGCATAGTATCCCATACATCAATCGCAAAGGCAGGCTGGTTAAAGAAAGTCAGCTGATGCCTATACAGCACATCATCACCACCAACTGCCACTGCTTCATCGCCCACACCGATAATCACTTCCCTGATCTCAGGAGCCATCAATTCGCCGAGTTCAAGGTATTTTTTCTTGAACTTATCCTCCAATATGGGTTTGCAGTCTTCCAGTTTTAATGAGCGGTCTATGAGATGGGATGCAAAAGCCATACATGTGGCCTCACCACAATCACCGCAATTTGTCTGGGGCAGGTACTTATAAACTTCCAACGGACTGTTTATTTTCATTTTCACACCTCCGCAGTAACCCAGTTGGAGATATCTATAGTATCCCTGTCAATTGAACCATACAGGCTCTGGGTAATCTCCTTGAGCACAGCTACTGAACCTGGGTGCATCATCATGAACAGGTCGTTGCCTGCAAGGGCCAGGGTCAGTCCGGTAACGATCTCCCAGATAGGACCCCTGTATTCCCTGGGCCCCCAATCACTGTCTTCCTTTATGGGCGAGCCCACCATCCATGCTTCCCTGGCTCCCCAGGCATTGGTTGTACCGCTGCTCATCGGGAAGGAAAGTTCGTTATCCCCGATAAGACCAGCCAGGCGGATGCGCTCCATATTGGTATAAGCATAATCCAATCCGTAACCCAGTGCAGCTGTTGTCGGGTCCATAATAATATCTTCCCGCTTGACACCGCACTGCTTCATCAATTTCCTGTTTAACTCCTTCTGGGCATTGATCTCAAGCTGGGTCCATGACAGGACAACATGCCCGTATTCATTAGCTGCTTTTGCAATGCGTTCATAATCAAGATTAAGACTGGCACTGGCCAGCAATACTCTCTCACCTTCTGCGATCTCTGCTACCTTTTCCAGGACTTCAGGGTCCTTCTCAGGATTGCCGCTGCCGCCTATGACAATAGGTACATCCACTGCCTGCAAAACATCGGCCACGGTCTCTGCTGCCTCCCTGGCCGAGGTATCCTTGATCATGGGGTCAGTACTGATCAGGTGGATGGTCACCATATCTGCCCCAAAGTCATTGACCGCTTTCTTGGCCCATTCGGCCGGGCTCTCAATTACATCCTCATAATTCACCTTGACAGCTTTTGCCATTCCGATGGGCATATCGAACACATCCATTGTGATGTGGTTTCGATGGGGCATTGGACTGTCAAAATAGTAAGGTAGTGCGTTCTCCCCTCCCACAGTCACTGTACTCTTTCGGGTGCCTCCATCCGCAGAAGTTGCTCCCAATGTGACTTCTTGTATGGGATTTTTCCATTCATCTATTTTACCTACTTCAAATTTAGACCGCAATAATTCCTTAGGTCTGGCCGCGCCAGGGACTGCGCTTAACCCTGTTGCCCCAAGTAATTGGTCAACAGGATACCCCAATAATCGTGAAATATTGATAAGATGCTGGGCTATCTGTGCAGTTTCATGCCCAAGCATATAGGATAGCTGAGGATTGAGTCCGCCCATAGCGTCCAGATCAAGTTCTATGTCGCCTTCTATGTGAACCCCTTCCAAAGACTCCACATCAAGGTCTTTGAACATGCCGCCCAGTTCTGATATTTTAAGTTTTTTTGCCATTTAGCATTCCACCGGTTTTTTTGTATATAATGAACTTCAGATGATCATGATTAAAAGTCTAGTTCTTACAGCTCTAATTGAATGATAATATTTTCGATTTCAACTATTGCAGGGGACGTTGATGGGAGCTCCTTTAGTGATCTCCCTTCAAGATCGAACTGGGCAATGGTCTCATCAAAAGGTATTACGCCTGCCAGATCCAGTCCCAAATCCGCAGCATATTGCTGAAGACGTTCCCTGTTCTGAGGTGTTACCTTGTTGAGTACTACATGCATTTTCTCAATATTCAAATCAAGTTCTTTCACAAGCTCTCTGATCCGCTGTGCAGTATGCAGACCCCGCTTTGAACCATCAGTCACTACAATTAATTCATTGACATCCTGTATTATACCCCTGCTAAGGTGTTCCAGTCCGGCAGCCGTATCCACTATGGTCAGATCATAGTTTTTGATGATACGATCCATAATACCTCTTAAAAGATTATTGGCAAAACAGTAGCAACCCTTACCTTCGGGTCTTCCCATAACAAGCAAGTCATACCCTGTCTGCTCTAAAAGCACTGAATATATTTTAGATTCCAGTACCCGTGATTTATCAGTATCAGGTGGTAGATTATCCCTCTGTGTCATAAGGAACTCTCGTTGGTCACCTACAGTCTGCGTAACCTCATCTCCAAGAACTTCAGGCAGGTTTGAATCTGGGTCGGCGTCGATGGCAAGAATAGTCATATCCTTGCTCACCAGTTTACTGATGAGCATGGCCGCAAATGCGGTCTTGCCTGTACCTCCTTTACCTGTAATGGCTACGACTTTCACAGTCACCTCAACAGTTATTATTTACTGCTCAGGACTATCCTGTCTATGGTGACTTTGGCGTTCTTCAATGTCACCTTAATGCCGCCACCACCGCCCATTGCAGGCATATTCTGCATCATAGCCGGGTCGAATGCTGGTATGTTCATAGCAGGCATTGGAACTGGAGCAGCTTCCATCTCTGGTTCTTCCTCAGTAACCCATTTTTCCACAATAGGATGACCTTTATCCAGTAAAAATGCCTTCAAAGTATCCAGATCCTTGGCATCTTCTTCAGTAGCCACCTTGTCAACAATATCTTCAGGGATATCATTCATAATTTTATCTTTCAGGTTCTTGGGCATCCAAACCACACGGTTCCAACCGCCATCTGACTGAATGAATTTTGGGGAGCGGAAATAGTTAATACCTACACCCAAAAAACCCATGACCTGCTTTCCACCACCGGTCTGTCCTGCCATAGTACTAAAAGGCAGGCCGTTGGGTGCCATATCTGCGTAATCCCTATCTACCCAACCGATACCATCAAGTTCTGGTATATAGAAACCTACTACCTCAAAACAGCCGCACGATGTATGTGGAAACTCAAAGAAACTGTGTATCTTAATCCTCTGGTATTCGCCACCTGATAATGCCACTGCTTTCTCATTAACACCTGTGTATTCTCCACCGATCTCGTCAAGGCATTCGCCTTTTTCAATAGCGAACTGGGGCCCTTCAGGATCCACTTTGGCTGCAGCCCTTCCATCGAACCAGTTAATGGCCCCGCACAGTGCGATCCTGTCGGGAGTGATAACACATACACTGGTGGGTGCAAAACTCTGGCACAGAGTACACCCATAGAATACGTCAACATCCTCATCATGGAGATTACGGGTCCGCTCATCCCTGGCAGCATATACAATCATTGCCTCATCCTGTGCTTCCTGCACTTTATCCAGATCAGTAATGTAAGTGGCTTCGATCTTTTCAATAAACGACATCTCATTTTTGAACAGCATCATAGTGGCCTTGGCGATCTGTTCAAAAGAATTGAGGCCTTTTGCAATTGCATCCTTGTTAATACGGAGCCATACATCATATCGCTGGTTCAGGTGCATCAGGCCCTGGATATAGTTCTGGAAATCGTGGTTTCGCCTTTCAACGATGGCTTCCAGATCAGTTTCCACCAGTTCACCTGCAATACGGTAGATCATGCCTAAAGGGAGCCGGTCCCCCTCTTTAACATCTGAGATATCAGGGCCGATAAGTGTAAACTTACCATCTTCAATCTCGTCCATTTCTGAAGCCCGGACCAGTTCGAACCCTTTTGATTTCGGGCCTGCCAGTTCCAGGTACATATCATCCTTACGTACTCTTTCTCCCTCAAACATAGGGGATATTTCAAAGGGGAATTCATCAGTCATTAATTCATCCTCGTATCGTTTTACCTTTTGATTGTAATTATATCACGAAATTTGGGCAATTACTTCCTGCAGTGCCTTAACATGATCTTCCTTTTTAAGATTGCCGAATGATTGTTTGGCATTTGGATGGTAATATCTGTCAATGGAGATCACATTGATGTTTGTGAAATTCTTCAAAGTTGACATCAACTGGCTGGCATGATAGTAAGTATGACCTAAAAAGATCGCTGTATCATAGCCACCATTTCCGTAAAATCCTTTCCAATTCGGGTCCTTAAGATATGAAACCAGGGCGTGTAAATTAACGTATGTGGCTTCAATACCTTCCTTTGCCAGATTCCCCATGCTGCTTCCTGTAGCAGCTACTGGAATCCCTTTTTCAGCCATTATTTTTACGATCTCTATAAGTCCTTCCTCACCAGCTGCTGTCCCGACGATCAACAAAGGTCGTTTTGCTTTTGAGATCAGTTTGCCGGCCACATCTGCTTTGGTAGGTCTCGCCATCTTGGGTCCTGGTATATTACCCCTGTCAAAAGGAATTGCATTTTTGGTTGTATCCACAGCAGCCATTATTCAGACGCCTCCTTACAAAGTCTGGGTACATTTGTAGGCTGGAATGATACATCAGCAACTCTGGTCGGCCCTTCCAGGATCTTTTTCTTGTTCCAGTCGATCTTCCATCCTTGTTTTTCTTCAAGGTTCTTAAGAAGTGCTTCCTTCTTGGCCAGAGGCAGGTCTGCTTCACTTCTCACATAGATATGCCAGTCATCAGGCAAGGTTCCCAGGTATTTCTCGTTCAGTTCGATGTAATGTGTGAGTTTTATCATCCGACCAAGACTGTTATCACTTGGCCTGAAACAGAGTTTAGCCAAAAGGGGCATTACCTCGGCTTTAGTCTCAGCCGATATAAAGAGATGTTCGGGAGCAGGTTCAATATTTATTACTTTTCCATCCCTTCCATCCATCACATTCCATTTCTCTGAATCATAGGGTTTTCCAACATAAGCACGTCTGTATTTGGGTCCATGTGGTCCTACAACTACTGGTATGCCCAGCCTGTTGCATCCGGTACCTATTGACAGGGCTTTCTGGGAATATGCTCCCCAGGCCAATCCTACTGCACCTATCCTGTTCAATACATAATCTGCGATCTCTTCCCAGTTGCCTGTGATATTTCGACCCGCAAAAATACTTGCCACCTTGATGGTAGTGGCAGCAATATGTGCATTGGACACACAACCTCCGGTATTCAGCAGGTTTCCTTTGATAAAACGCCCCGCAAATCGTTCATATAGTGTCTTATCTTCATCGTCTTTGAACATGCCAATATCCATGGCCGTGCATCCTGAGGTTATTATGATGTAACTTCGCTTCAGCATCTCCTCGGCGATCTCATACACCTCCCGGCTGCCGTTGGGATAATTAGGGCATCCCACCATGGCAATTACACCTGGGGTTGTTCCCAGTACAAGGTTGCGACCTTCTTCCCTGATCTCAGGGTCGCTAATCTGGCCCCTGCCTACCCGGACCTTGCCCTTCTCTTCCCGTATCACTCGTTGGGAAGCTTTCTCAATTACGTTTAAGACCGGGATACCTTTCGGGCACTCATAATCACATCGTCCGCAACCTATACAAATATCATGGAGATGCTCAAATTTGGAGAGATCACCTGCTGCTGCAGCTTTCATGGCTTCGTCAATGGGCAGGCCCTGTGGACATCCGATAACACAATTTCCACACATAGTGCATGATGAAACAAGTTCCTTGAATTCTTCGTCATTCGGAAGAGCAGTAATGCCTTTTGCTTTTCGTATAGGGGCCATTTCCATGACAAGTTTGGGTACCAGTTCTCCAACCTTTTCGTAATTAAAGACCAGTGCACCGGGTTCGTCACCTGAAACAAGCTCTTTTATTATATCATCGATCTCGTCATCAGAACGGTCCTTCAGACCATACAAGATCTTATCGTTGGTAGTAATTACAGGAATGTGGAGCTTGCTTGCTTCCTTTAGAATATCTGCCCTGACACATTGTTCGTCCACTACAATAACATCAGGAATGCCCGAACGTATGTATTTTAATTCTTTGGACATGGAACCCACGATCTTGGCATTAGTATTATATCGGACCATATCATGGGCTGTGCAACACAATCCTGCCACTTCGATCTTATCACTGAGCTCATGTTCTTCTATATAATCCATAATATATGTCACTGCAGCCACATTATGGCCTATGCAGAGCAGTACCGGTTTAGTATTATCAATAGAACCCATTCCGATCTCAACGAGCGGAGTATCCTCTATGGCTTTAGGCATACCCAGACAGGATATCTGGATAATATCAGCTACTTCCATTCCCAGCAGGTCAAGCATACCGGCATGAAGAGCCTTGGATTCAAAATCATTTGCATCACCTTCCTGGCCGGTATGAGTGGTAGCTAAAAGTTGAGTGATCTCTTCTTCGATATAATCAAGCACAGGTCGAAAATCGCCAATTGTCTCTGGTGCTATTCCCATAATTGTTTGCGTAACAGGAGCTTTCAGGTTGCTAAAACCCACTTCTATAGGATGGTCTGCACCAAAACGCTCGATCAGATTATTAAGTAGATGCCTGCCATGTGCAGTATGTGCTGCAGTACCCATAAGAGTCTTAGTCAAACTCTCCCTGGCCTGATGGGTTTCCATGTCAATTCCACATGCCCCTTCTTTATTACCAGTAAGGTCACATTTACCGTATGTACAATTACAGCACATGTCACATACTGGTGAATAGACTGGTTCATACCTGTTAAGCAGCCGTTTATCCCAATCCCTCAGATCTGCTATTTTAGGTTTGGGAGTTGGACCCTGAGCTTCCAATTCGGCACCAGAATATGCCACTTCACCTATATTTATCTGGACGTTCTCCAGATCTTCTATTATGAATCTGCCTTTTTTTAATACCATTGAGAATATACTCTCCTTTATTCAGTCAGATATATTTTTTTTAGTTTGCCAACACATAGTAATTTTTTAAAATACTTTGTTAATATATTATATATATATATATACACATCTATCTTTAATTATTTTGCTAATATTCATAAATAATATAATGCACTATGAATTAGCCCAAAACACATTGTACATATAGATTAAATTTAGCCTTAATAAATTCTATAATATTAAATGCTTTTGCATCTATCATTATTATAAATAGTAGATAGATACAGTTAATTAAAAGAATTAAAATATTACTTTTGTAATCATTTATTAAAATTTTGGAATGAATATGGTACTTATAGCAGGTGTAGATGAAGCAGGAAAAGGACCTGTGCTGGGGCCCATGATGGTGGCCGGAGTAGTTATGCAAGAAGACCGGCTGGATGAATTGAACAAACTTGGAGTTAAAGACTCAAAGGTACTTTCGGCAACACGTAGAAATTACCTTAGTTCCAAAATAAAAGAGCTTGCTAATAGTTATTATATCCTGGAAGTAAGTGCCAGACAGATAGACGAGTTCAGGAAGATCATGACAATGAACCAGATAATGGTATTGAGTCATGCTAATGTACTGGATCAAATCAAACCCAACAAAGCATATCTGGATGCTGCAGATGTGAATGAAGAACGTTTTGGGGAAAATGTACAAAAGAAATGTAGTATATCTATAGAAATTGTAGCAAAACACAAAGCAGATACTAAATTTCCTATTGTTTCAGCCGCATCGATAATTGCAAAGGCCCAACGGGATAGAGCTATTAGAGATATGGAAAAAGAAATTGGAATACCGCTGGGAAGTGGATACCCTTCAGATCCTACCACAAAGAGGTTTTTGGCAGACTGGATAAAAGAACATAAAAGTTTTCCCGAAATTGTACGTCATTCATGGAAAACTACTGAAAACCTTCTGAACCTCTGATTATTGGCTTTACATCAATCATTATTAAAGAATAATACCGCAAATAATAAGTAACAATAAACCATGATAAAAACATGTCAGGTATATTTTTGCCAGGCAGGATGAAAATTATGGAAGAGAAAACTTATTCAGAACAGCGATGTAATTATTGTAGAGGTACCGGGAAGGCTGATGGGGGAGAATGTCCAGTTTGTCACGGAAAAGCATCATTTATGGTAAAAGAACCCCCATTAAACTGCCAATTCTGTAAAGGAAATGGTTTTATGATGCCAGGAAGACCCTGCAGAACCTGCAAAGGAACAGGCTGGATGGGTATCAAGAAAAATTAGTATAAGTAAAAATCTTAAAATCTTTATTCCTAATAGTTTTGGAATATAATATTTGCATATTAGCTTATATTAACTTTGATATTTATATTCCAATTATTTTTTTTAAAAAATTTCTTCCCTAACTTCATGGAACCGCTTGCCTATGTTCTAATGGGATCTTATTTAATTTTGAGTTATCAATTCCAACATTTTCATTCCATCAGTTGTTGGAAGAGTACAGTGATAATTCTTGCATACATATGCTGTAGCCTTGCCTTCTATACTCAAAAAATCTTTGATATATTGGACCAGGTGAGTGATCTCAGGTTGATCTGTTTCGCCGGGATAAAATATTACTACTTTATTTGGCACAAACTCTCTTCTCAGAAGCTTCAACATTTGTTGTGTATCTTCTGCCTGAGACTCCCCCACTATAACGACTTCACTTGTAGGTCCCAATGCAAAATCCAGAGCTGTCAGCAGCATAGTATATCCGGCAGGAGAATATGAAATACTTTTTGAGAAAGCTCGGGCAATCCTTGCTCCAATGTCTTCAAATTCAGGATCAGCTATTATTCGGCCCAGCCGAAACAAATTTAACATTGCAACTGAGTTGCCTGAAGGAACTGCACCATCATAGATCTCTTTTTTCCGGATCAGGATATCTTCTGCTATCTCAGATGTAAAATAAAAACCACCATTCTCCTTATCCCAGAAATGTTCAATTAGATCATCCAAAAGCTCTAAAGCTGTTTGCAGGTAATGTTCTTCAAATGTGGTTTCATATAGTTCTATCAATCCCCAGATAAAAAAAGCATAGTCATCTAAAAAAGCAGGAACTGAGAATTCCCCATCACGATATCGATGATAAAGTATGCCATCAGTATCCCGCATATTTTTAAGAATGAAATCGGTTGAATTTTTGGCAGCGTCAGCATATTCAGGTTCATTAAGTACCTGCGCTCCTTTTGCCAGTGCAGCTATCATTAATCCATTCCAATCCGTCAAAATCTTATCATCTTTATGAGGATGAATGCGCTTTTCACGAACAGCAAAAAGGTTCTGCATAGCAGTATTCAGATCTCTTCGCAGTTCTGTTGTCGGGAGATGAAGTTCAGAAGCTATTTTTTCCAATGGTTTTTTCAGGTGCAGAATATTTCGACCAGACTTGTTTTTGGTCATTTCATCTGCAAAGTTCCCTTCACTTTTAACATTTAAGACATTGATGAGTAATTCACTTTCTTTTTCAGATAGCATCTGCCGAATTTCGCCTTCAGACCAGACATAGAATTTTCCTTCTATTCCTTCACTGTCCGCGTCCTCGGCAGAGTAAAATCCTCCGTCCCCATCAGTCATATCTCTTAAGACATATGTGAAAATCTCCCGGGCAGAATTTCCATATTCTTCTATCCCTGTTGCCTGGTAAGCTTCCAGGTAGGCCATTGCCAGCATTGCCTGGTCGTACAGCATCTTTTCAAAGTGGGGAATAAGCCATTTAGCATCAGTGGAATAACGATGAAAACCAAAACCAATTTGATCATAAATGCCGCCCATTCGCATATCATCAAGGGTCTTTTCCACCATGTAAAGGGCCATTTTATCCCCGGTGCGTTTCCAGTAACGCAATAAGAACATCAGGTTATGGGGGGTAGGGAACTTGGGTCTATTGCCAAATCCCCCGTACTCTTCATCAAACATTTTGAACAACTGGATATATGCATCATGAAGAGTATCTTCGTTTAATTCATTTCCTTCTTCTGACGATCGCTTCAAGGCTGAAATAGTCTGAATAGCCTGTTCCTCCAATTCCTTCCTTTTATGGGTCCAGAGGTCATTGATCCCTGGTATTAATTCCAGCATCCCCGGCATCCCGAATTTACTATGCTTTGGTATATATGTAGCAGCATAGAAAGGCTTTTTATCAGGAGTAATTATGATTGAAAGCGGCCAGCCTCCACTGCCAGTCATTGCCTGGCAGGCGGTCATATACACACTATCGATATCGGGCCGTTCCTCCCTATCTACTTTAATACACACAAATGTCTCATTCAATAGCCGGGCAACTTCATTATCTTCAAATGATTCTTTCTCCATCACGTGGCACCAGTGACAGGTAGAGTACCCTATAGACAGGAAGATAGGTTTATCCTCACGTTTAGCCCTTTCAAAAGCATCTGGACCCCACGGATACCAGTCTACAGGATTATATGCATGCTGCAGCAGATATGGACTTTTTTCTTTTATCAATCGATTTGGATATCTTTTCTGGCTTTCTATTTTGGTCACAGATAATTCCCCACAATTTCACACATTCAAAATGGTGATAATGAATATTAATATATAGTTTCAGATTGTCCTCAACAAAACATGAACGACATTACAGAAAAAGTTGACATCCCCAGAATACTTATCGCCGGGGACCGCTCATCCAGTGGAAAAACAACAATTTCCACGGGACTAATGTCAATATTTTCCGATATGGGATTACGGGTTCAGCCATTCAAAGTAGGATTGGACTATATTGATCCCAGTTATCATGCAGAAGCTACAGGCCGACCCTGCCGTAACCTGGATGGATACCTGATGGACAGGGACTCGGTCCTGGAGGTGTTCCATCACGGAATAAGTTACGATGGGGGTGCAGATATTGCAATAATAGAAGGAGTAAGGGGGCTATATGAGGGGCTCGAAGGCTTAAGCGATATTGGCAGCACTGCCCAGATCGCCAAGATACTGGACTGTCAGGTGGTTCTTGTTATTAATGCACGGAGTATTACCCGCAGTGCAGCTGCACTGGTCATGGGATATAAAGCATTTGACCCGGATGTTCATATAGCCGGTATTATCCTGAACAATATCGGCGGAGTAAGGCACGCATTCAAGGCGCGACAGGCAATTGAATCATATACTGATGTACCAGTGATAGGAGAGATACGGCGCGACGAATCCATGAAGATAAGCATGCGGCACCTGGGACTTGTTCCTGCTCTGGAAGGAAGGCGCAAACTTGACGATTTTGATCAGCGCATGTTGGAGATCAGGAATATTATCAGGGATGGGATCGAGCTTGACAATATACTGGAGCTTGCCAGGAGCGCATCAGCCCTGGAAAAGCCAGAAACCAATATATTTGAACCCAAAAAGGCTAACGAGAGCCCAGTGATAGGTATAGCTCTTGATGAAGCTTTTAATTTTTATTACCAGGATAATCTGGACCTGCTGGAACTATCAGGGGCAAAACTTGAATATTTCAGTCCTGTCCACGACATCCATCCGCCAGATATGAACGGCATATATATTGGTGGGGGATATCCCGAACTATTTGCACCCGAACTGGCTGCCAATGAAGGCATGAGGGAACATATTTTGGAAATGTCCCTCTCCGGAATGCCTATTTACGCCGAATGCGGAGGTTTGATGTATCTTACCCAATCCCTGATAACCGGAGCCATAAAGACATCCTCATACCGCACTGCAGATATGCCTGAGGGGGAACACCAGATGGTAGGTGCCCTGCCTGGAAAGACGCTTATGGGGCGCACCCGTGTGGTAAGTTACAGCAGGGGCGCTTTTATTGAAAATACTCCCATAGGACAGCCTGAGGATAGGTTCATTGGCCATGAGTTCCATCATTCAGAGATAATCGACCTGCCCGGCAATTCAAAATTCGGGATGAAATTGGAGCGGGGACATGGTATCAAGGAAAGTTATGACGGCTTGATGGACAATAATACATTAGCGGTCTATTCCCATCTGCATGCAGCATCATACAGGGAGTTTGCTCCGAGATTTGTGGCTTCATGCCTGAAATAGCAGTAATATCAGGATATCAATGTTTTGGAGGATATTGCTTATGCAAAGCCTCTAACTTTCGATTAAAGCTTTCAGCAATTTCCCGTCTATAATCTCCTGAATAATAATCCACCCTTATAGCTATTGAGATACTGGAAGCAAGTTTCCTTGCGATCTTACCCCTTAGCCACCTGGATGATCCGCTGATGGCAGGATGTTGAAAAATGACTCCATGTTTGGGTGATGGAGCGTTGCCCTTTAAATGTTTAAACAAAGCCTTTTCAGCACCAAGTACCTGAATAGTGCTGGAAGGCATGTTTGTAAGTTTTTGCACGCTTCCTGCAATACTGATCAACCGCGCTCCAATATGTGCACCTGCAATAGCTGAAAGATTGGGTAACTTGCCTGTTATATATAATTCAATATATTCAGATAACCTATTCCGATTTTCAATTAAACCGGAAATATTTACAGCCAGCTCTCTTATGTTTTCTGCATACGACACCGGAAGTTCGATCCCCATTGAATGTTCGGCAATTCTAAGGATATCTTCATCTTCAACAATCCATGTATCAGGATTATCCCTGGTACCATACCTGGAAACAAAATGAACAAGAGGTTCGCTTTTCAGTTTAAGTTCAGGGAAATTAAGATCATATAACTCTTTCAATCTTTCAGACAGAACATTGATTATCCTGTCAAGGTCATCCATTGCTTCGATACTCTGGATTAAGATTTGTTCGTCTGATTTTGCGGCACTGACCAGTTGTCTGGTATATTCAATATTAACGCTATGAAAAAGTTCGTCGTATTCCTGTTCAGATATTACGAATTTCCACTTCAATGCCAGATGACGAATGTCACATCCGCATATCTCATTTATTTCCAGTGCACGGGGAGTTTCCTGCAAACGCTCAGCTAGCGTGCGAACGTCCCTGGGATACAGATCACAGGCCACGATATTTTCGTTTTCAATAGAAAAGATGCCGAACCAGATTTTAATCAGTTTCACTTAATATATGTTATTCAAAATTGTATTTAAAGTATCTGATTATCAACCTCATCTTCATCGAACTCGATGTCCAGTACTTTCAGGACCCTGGAATGACCATTTGAATCATAACACCGCCATGAACGGTCGTTATAGGGAGCTCCCACAATTATGTTGTTGTCCCCAACTCTGGCAAACAATGCAATATCGGCTTTGGAGGGATTGGTATTTGAGGAGGGGTGGCTGTGAACCGAACCTGCCATCTTGATATTGGGCATCATGTATAATCTCAACACTGCACTTACCTGGTTGGATTCAGTACCTGGAAGAAAAATAACATCTTTGATCACTCCTTCCTCGGCCCGCAGCAATCCAGCGAATTCCCTGGGAGCTGATGATTTTGAAACTTCAAGAATAAATTCCAATGTGGATCTTGCAATACCCTCGATCTTGGTTATACTAACACCTCAGATCACTACACAATACCAGTTACGGTGTCCTTTTTAAAATCAAATAGGCTGAGACTTTCTTCTCCATGCTTTATGACCAGCCTGTCATTACTGGTTATTTCACCTATGACCCTGGCGGTTATTCCTACTTCTTCGAATAATTCAATGCAGCGTGTTTCATGGCCTGGCTGCGCCGTGACAATATATCCTGTGGCAGGGTAGATCTTAAGCCACTGGATAAAATCCACTCCTTTGGGAACAGGTATTTTTGCCAGGTCGACCACCGCACCCTTATGGCTGGTCTCAAGCAGCATACCCAATGTACCTAAGGTTCCAGGGTTACTGATATCCTTGCCAGCAGTTACTGCATGGGCTTCACCTATGGTCTGCATGACCATGAATTTCTCTCGTACTTCGGAAGGTGTTTTCATGGTGGTGGTGTCCCAGCTGTAAGGTGAATTCGGACCTACTCTACCTTCCATATCATAGGCTGCAATAATCAAGTCTCCTGTCCGGGCAGTATCACTTCGTATCAGGCAGTCCCTTTTTGCAATCCCCACAATTGCTACTGATAGGGATAAGTGAGGTGTGTCCGGATGTAGATGCCCCCCTACCATTGGGACCCCGAACTTGGAAATCCCGTCTTTAATACCATTTAGAAGTTCAATACAGGCTTTTTTATTGCTGCTGGACAGTACATTGACCATACCTAATGGTCTTCCGCCCATTGCCGAAATATCATTCACATTCACAAGCACAGAACTATAACCGGCCCACCAGGGACTGGCTTCCAGTAGTCGCCCCCATATACCATCGGCTGCAAAGAGAATGACATCTTCATTCCCTGCATCCAAAACGGCTGCATCATCTCCGAAATCTGCAATACAGTCCCCATATTCAGACCTGACGGTCTCGAAGATTTTTACAATATCTGCGATATTATGCTTGCGTGTAAGTCCTTCAAAAGTACGGATCTCATCTGCGATTTTCTCAAGGTCCAGGGATTATTCCTCCATAATAGATATTTAAGATTATTGTTTATGTTACAAAAGCATTGTGAGAATGGATATGCCAAAGTTCAAGAAGATCTATATTGTCACCGATGGGGCTTCAAGGGGAAATCCCGGACCTTCTGCCATAGGATACGGTCTCTATGATTCAAACTGGAATGTAATTGAAGAACGATCCCAATATATCGGGATAGGTACAAATAACGAAGCAGAGTACCGTGCATTGATGGCCGCCCTGGACAAAGCAACTCATTACTCGAAGAATGAAATTGAACATTATACGGACAGCGAACTGTTGACCAGGCAGTTGAAAGGCCAGTATAAGGTACGGGCTGAGAACCTCAGACCGCTTTTTGATAAAGTATCCTTAAAAATAAAGGATTTCAAGTCAGTAAAACACACCCATGTTCGCAGGTCTGATAAACGGGTTCAGAGAATTGATGAGCTTGCGAACCAGGCACTGGATAAAGCTGGAAAATAACGATTGTAAATAATTTCAATAATACTGTCAGTTTTAGCTATTTGGTGGTATGACTCCTGTACATCTCCCATTTATCTCTGCTGTTCTTGTATTTAAATTAACCACACATGCCGGATTACATCCTGGTATTTTGTTTAACGGCTCAAGATCTATCCACCAGGTGCCTGTATATTCATTGCAGAAATAAGTGTCTTTTAACGTGCCTTCTGTATCACATTCGCTATTTAGTGCAATTTCGACAATCAATTTTCGTTTAGCCATATGCAACTGAATTAGTCATGTTTTTATTAAAAAATGATACGAATTTATTGTAAATGACTACTGTGCCCGAGTAAAAACTGGCGCCAAATTCTTTCATCCTCAGAAATCCAATGACCATTAGTAATATTGAAGGAGATTTCCGGATATTTCCTGCTGAGATCACCAATAGTTACACCTTTAGGTACTTCAGCATCGATAATTATGTGTTTTATTGTCGATTCCATTTTTAATTCTTGTTTGTATCTAACACTCCATCTTTGACCCAGATAATTCTGTCCGCTTTTTTTCCTTCTTCTAATTCATGGGTTACCATAACTATTGTTTGTCCAATTTCTTTGTTTAGTTGTCGAAATAGTTTTACAGTCCTTTCTGATGAATCTGAATCAAGGTTTGCTGTTGGTTCATCAGCATACAATATTTTAGGCTTATTAACTAGTGCCCTTGCAATAGACACTCTTTGTTGTTGTCCACCGGAAAGTTCTGAAGGGTAGTGATTCATTCTATCGCCAAGACCTACTTTTTTAAGAATATCCTTCGCCATTTCTTTATATTTTTCTGTTGTTATTCCTTGTGCCATTGGAGTAATATACACATTTTCAAGTGTAGTTAATTCAGGAATTAAGTTATATGATTGGAACACGTAACCTAATTTTTCAAGTCTGAATCTGGTTCTTTCGTCATCAGATAAATTAACAACATCTTCATTATCAATTAATATTTCTCCTTTTGTGGGGATGTCCAATAACCCCAATTGATGGAGTAAAGTGCTTTTTCCGGATCCACTTGGACCCATTATTGCAACAAATTCTCCTTCTTTTATGTTTAGACTTATATTTGTTAGAGCATAAGTTTTTATGACTCCATTAAAATATACTCTTTCCAGATTTTTAGCATTAATTATTATATCAGTCATTTTTATCCACCAAATATAGCGTCAAGTATGTTATCATCTGCTGCTTTTTTTGAGGGGAAGAATCCTGCAATTATTGAAGCAAAGATCAAAGTAACTGATGTTGTGATTAATCTGTCTGTTGTAAGAATTGGGACTACATCTCCAATCGGCATATTCAGAGGATACATTGTCAAAAGGAGAAGTAAGCCTTGCATCACCAAATTACCAATTATTACCCCTACAACTCCATAAATAAGTGATTGTAAGACATATGACCCTAGTATGATTTGCTTTTTGATTCCCACCGCTTTTAAAATACCTATTTGTTTTCTCTTATTCGTGACATTAATGAAAATGATTATGTAAATTGTTGCAAAAGCAGTTAATAAGCCTATAAACCCAGTGATTTGATTTGTTATTTGAAGGCTGCCTACAAACTGTTTTACAGCCCCCATTTTTGTTTGCCAAGGATTTATTTGATCACTTACTCCCAGATCTATAATTTTTTGCTTATAATAATCTTCACTACCTCTTTCCGGAAGTTTGATGAGAATTTTACTTGCAACATCTCCTGTATGAAATATCTTGTTGTATTCATCATAATTAATGAGAACTTTATCATCACTAAATTTTGATCCTGTCTTAAAAATACCTTTTATTTTATAGTCATCAACAAAACCATTACCAAAGCTTAATCTAACTGTATCGCCAACATTAACATTTAATCGTTTTTGTGTATCATCCTCTAGTGCATAAGCTTGTATAAG
This sequence comes from Methanosarcinales archaeon, assembly GCA_014859725.1. Lineage (NCBI taxonomy): Archaea > Methanobacteriati > Methanobacteriota > Methanomicrobia > Methanosarcinales > Methanosarcinales archaeon. Next base: position 19,225 of record JACUTQ010000027.1, read on the forward strand.
ATCTGCTCCAATAATAATAACTTTAGTGTCTTTTTCTGAAAGGTACTCTCCTAGGACCATGCTTTCATGAAAGTTTGAGACCTTTAATTCATCTTGCGGATTAATAAAAAAGACCGGAATTCCCATTTCAGTATTTTTATGCGTTGCAATAACACTAGACTCAAGCCTGGGGGCTACGCCTACAACACCTGGAATCCGTTTAATATTCTTAACAAGAATACCTACATTTTCTAAATGTAAATTATCTTCGGTTGGTTCTATCATCAAATGTCCTGTAAGACCTTCAATCATACTTTCTTCAAATTCATAACCCAGACCGTCAATAATCGCTGCAAAGAAAGTAATTGAAAGAAAGCTCATTGCCATGACTGCAACAATTACAAAAAAAGTAGACTTGCTTTTAACAATATTTTTATAGGCTAAAAAAGCAATTACTTTGAAATCGTTCTTATTCATCTTAATACCCTTT
>JACUTQ010000028.1 GCA_014859725.1 Methanosarcinales archaeon
TCTATAGACCAGCATTCTGGATATTTTATTATAGGTAGTTTCGACAGCAATGCATTAATTAATAAAGCTATCGAGGATGGGAATTTTGAGAAAGCGCGTTACCAGGGTTATGAATATTATCTGGAAACGAGTTCCTTTGGATCCTCACAAGCCATAATGGAGATCGATGATGGATTGGTCCTTTTAGCCACTTCAGCGAGTGTGATCGAAGATGTGATCGACATTCAGAAAGGGGATAAAAATAGTCATTCAGGGGAACTGATGGATAAATATAATGCGTTAGATAGTGGGATCGTCAAGATCGCGTTTGAGGTCCCTGCCAATGTCAAAGAAGATATTGAAAACAGCAATTCAGGTCCTTACAACTTTGAATCTGTTAATGAAATAGAAATTATCACATATTTATTCCAGAAGAAAAGTTCCGCTATGACAAATACTGTGAATGTATACACCTCAGATTCAGCTTCTGCTGAAGATATCGCAGATGTAATTGATGGATTTCTAAAAATCTATAAAGGTATGATACCTGATGAAAACGCAAAGGAGACCATCGATAAAATAACAATAGAACAAAAAGGTTCTACTGTTACAATAAAATCGTCATCGACTGTTCAACAGATAAAAGATATGTCGAATTCATTCAGTCAAATGATGCCATATTAATTAAGACATTCGTGAATCAGCCCGGAGACCTCCCGGGCACATATTTTTTTTAATTTTGGATAATGTTCAGGTATAATTGGTCATAACCATATTTTTTTATAACAATTTCAGAACACTGCTCGATATCAATTTTTTGCAGTTCATCCAAAAGATATGATTTGTCTTCTATGATTATTTTCCGGTTCTGTGCATCATTGTCATATTTTAATTCAATAACCAGCCTGTTGTTATCAATTTCCGGCAGCGCGCTGTTATACACGATCTTACCCTTATTTAATATAACAAAGTTGTCGATCAGGGAACTGAAATCATCAATGTGATGAGAAGCTATAATAATGGTTGTCCCTCCCTGCTTTAGATCCTTAAGTAACGTGAGTACGGATTTTCGAGATTCCATATCCAATGTGGAAAGCGGTTCATCAAGAACGAGGATGTCAGGTTTATCTAACACAGAAAGGATTATGTCCATTTTTTTTGCATTTCCTGTTGACAGATCACTTGCATAGAAATCCTTCCACTGGGTAAGTTTTAAAAAATCAACCAGGTAGTCTGCCCACAGCTTGTCTTTCACTTTTTTTAATCCGGAAAAAAGTTTCAAATTCTGGTATACTGTTAAATTTTCATAAACCCTGGGGTCCTGGAACGCACATCCTATGGAAAGACCTTTTGGTTTTGTTAAGGACCCTGCTGTTATCTTGGTGAGCCCTACCAGGATATTTAATAGAGTGGTTTTTCCCGAGCCGTTGGGACCTGCTATTAAACATGCGGTGCCAATTGGAATGCTGAAGTTGACATTGTCCAGGGCCAGCTCTGTATCAAATTTCTTAGTAAGGCTATTGATATCTATACTTCCCAATTCAAACATCCCTGAATTTTTTCACTGAAAATACCAGAATAATTAATGTAATAATAGTTAATAGGACAATTCCTGTCATCCAGTCATTATAGATGGACATATCCACATTTTTAAGCATTGCTCCTCTTAACATGACCATAGAATAGTATGAAGGCAGCATAAGAGCCATTTTTTGCAGGTAGATCGGGAAAAATCCGACCGGATAAAAGGTGCCGCTGAACAGCAGTATTAAAAAAAGTATTAACGTGTTTATTAAATTCCCTGTTGTTGAAAACTTTGTTAAAAATGTTATTGACAAACTTATTGCAGAAAGATAGATCATTGTCAGAAGTACAATAATAAATGTATCAAGGTCAATAAAACCGGTTTCGAGCTGGATTATACTTTCTGACCATCTGAGTAATAATAATTGGACGATCACCAGCAATACAAAAAATAACATTTTTGCTGCAACCATACTGCCAAAGGTGCGTTCAATTTTCAGACGCCTGATCACATTGCGCTCATTACCCATGCTGTAGGGAAGGATAGTCAGTGCCATTAAGCAGGTCATCAGCATAATAAAGCCAGGCAGCATATATTCAGGCATAGACTTGCGATCATTTATCCTTTTTAATACAATATCAGATCCTTTGAAGGAGGTTGTGGTAAAATATATCTCAACATTATGGACAACATATTCTGATACTTTTTCTACAGGAACAAAGGAGTTGTCAACATAGATCTCAAATTCACCCTCACCAGCCATGGTCTGTGTTACATTGGGAGGGACTACAAATAAGAGATAAGCCTCCTCACGCTGTAATTTGTAAATTCCATCTGCTTCATTTACTCCTATAACAGGTTCTGAAAAGAGAGTTGTCCAACCTTCCACATAATCCATATCATCCTGCGTAACCTCATCGTTTTTTGCCACTATCAATATCGGAGTGTCTTTTGGTAATGACGTCCTGAAGGACCCGGCTATCTGGCCAAAAACCAGGGGTAGCATAACGATCAATAAAATAATGGAAATATTACGTTTGGTTAAGAGGACCTCTTTTTTTAACATTGAAAGGAGTTTTACCATTGTGACCCTTTATTGTATTGAAAATATTACTAAAATCTAATTTAACATCTAATCGATTTTATTTAAATTTGTCCAAAATATTCAAAGAAATGCTTCGTTCATACTACCACTTCTGAACCCTTCGAGATCCAGAGTAACATAGATATAACCGAGATCTTTCAATTTTTTAACAATAACGTCCCTGTTTTTTAATATATTTGAGAGATCGGCTGTTGCAACTTCAATTCGGGCCGTATTCCCATAATCACGCACCCTTAATTGGATTATTCCAAGACCCTGCAGAAATTCTTCAGCTGCTTCCACTCTTAATAGTCCTTCCTCAGTGATAGTATGGCCGTAAGGGAACCTGCTGGACAGACAGGCCTGCTGGGGTTTATTCCAGATTGATAATCCAAGAAATTTGGCCATCTTGCGTATCTCTTGTTTTGTTATACCCAGATCGGCAAATGGAGTCTTTACATCACATTCCAAAGCTGCTCTGTGTCCTGGTCTATGCCCGGTAATCTCGGATGCATTTGTCCCATCAGCCACTATCTCACAACCTAATTCCTGAGCCAGCCTATTCAAATCACGGAACATGCCGCTTTTGCAAAGATAGCACCTGTCCATAGGATTGTCTGCAAAACCCGGCTCCTCCAATTCATTATATGGGGTAATAATATGCCTGATTCCAATGGAGGAGGCTGTCTGTTTGGATAACTCAAGTTCGGCCCGGGGTAAGGTCTGGCTATCTGCCGTGACTGCTATTGCCTTATCCCCCAATGCTTGACAGGCCAGTGCCGCCAAAGTGCTACTGTCTACCCCACCGCTAAAAGCTAACAGCACACTATTATATTCTGCAAAATACCCTATAACTTGATTTATTCGATCCTGAATAGACTGGTCATCTCTAATATATTGAGATGAATTGGATATTTCACTCATATGGCGTTATTTACATGCAGATAGTAGTAAGGCTTTTGCCTTGTAAATGACCATTTGACGTTTAAGGTGTGTGAAATGAAGACGGTATTAGACATTGCAGAAAAAATTCAAACTATGGAGATACGGGGGGCGGCTACAATTGCGCGTTCGGCTGCTGAGGCTTTAAAGAATTACGCGCTCGAACTGGACTCATTATCTAAACCAGAATTTGACACTCAACTATCTAAAGCAGCTAAAATCCTGATTGACACAAGGCCTACAGCCGTATCACTGCCTAATGCTGTAAGGATTGTTATTTCTTATAAGGGAGATTCAGTTGATGAAGCACGATCTGATCTGGTACGACTTGCTGATAATTTTATTACCACGTCAAAGGAAGCGGTCCACAGAATAGGATTGATAGGCAGCCATCGTATTAAGGATGGGGACACAATTATGACCCACTGTAATAGCCAGGCAGCAATTTCCGTAATTAATGAAGCGCACCTTGCCGGAAAAGATATCAATGTCATTGCCACTGAAAGCAGACCAAGGCTTCAAGGTCATCTGACCATTGCCCAACTGAACAAATTGGGTATTAAGACCAGTCTGATAGTGGATTCAGCTGTCAGGTTCTTTATGAAAGATGTGGACCTCGTGGTGGTTGGTGCTGATGCAGTGACTGCAAATGGCAGCCTGATCAATAAGATAGGTACATCCCAACTGGCTCTGGCAGCCCATGAGAGCAGGACCAACCTGATAGTGGCAGCAGAGACACACAAGTTCTCTCCCCGCACCTTGATGGGTGAAATGGTTGAGATAGAAGAACGGGACATCAGCGAGGTCATCAAGTCTGATATCATATCATCCCTGGAAAATGTAGAAGTCAAGAATCCTGCATTTGATATCACACCTGCCAGTTATATTGATCTTATATGCACTGAAGTGGGTGCCATCCCTCCTGAAATGAGTTATATTATTATCCGTGATATACTTGGATGGGATATTCAGGAAATGATAGGGGCTATTTATCAATGAAGATAAAACCTTAGATGCATGAGATACATTATTGAATCATATTTTCCAATGGTGATTTTAATTTGAAACTTGGATTTGAACTTATATAATATGTATATTGTAATGGAGGCAAACAATGGAAATAGACCTTACAATTGATGGTGAAGATATTCCTATGAACAATTTTGTGGAAAAGATCATTGCAGGGATTGTAACGGGAGCAGCAGAATCCCTGAACGATGTGGAAAAAGACTGGAAAAACCTGCAATTAATAATAAAACGATAGGATCAGACTTTATTATTAATTATTAAAGACCAGGCGAGCCGTTTCAGTATCCAATTTAATTCCAATAGATCTGAGATATTGTGCTGCTCTGCCTTTGCCGTGAATTAATAGTTCTACGAGGTCTTTTGGCTCGTCAATATCAGTACTCATCATGAATGAATCATATATATCCATGCTCAGTCCTGCTTCCTTGGCGATCCTTACGTGGTCCAGAAAACTTGTACCGTAATAATCAACATGAAATTTATCAGGCTTTCGTATCAACAGGGCATTGGTCCCGCCTCCGGAACCTGGTACGATCACAATATCAGCAGTAAGCCTGGTTAGTTCCTGTATCTGTTTTTTAGTGACTAGAGGCATGTCTGCCATAATAATTAGCACTTCACCCATATTGTGACTTGCTAACTTATCCAGATATTCATTCAGAGCTTCATTCAAACCTTTTTCGCTTATGAGTACATTGACATGGGCAGGAAATTCTGTATTCATAATGCTGGAGATTGATGAATTTATAATCTCAATTTCATTGAATTTTCCAGAAGCTTCAAGTGCAAAAATTACATCCAATAGCATTTCAAGAGCCAAATCCTGCCGTTGGTTTTCAGATAGGATCCCAGATAGCCTGGTCTTTGCATTTACTTTTTTAAATGGTATTACTGCTCTCATTGATTGACATTCCTGGTTTGAAATTACTAATTATTGTCCTTCATATTATGTTTACCTATTTCCCACAGTTGCAAGGCAATATTCTCGATTTCTTCCCGGTTTTCAAGTCCTTCAAGCCATTTTTTCGGGATAGCATCAATTCCAAGGTATGCACCACTTATTGCACCTGCAATTGCTGCGATAGAATCTGTATCCCCACCGGCATTTATAGCTGTGATAATTGTCTTTGGAAAATCCAGGACATTGCTGGCAAAGCAATATAATGCGGATGGTACCACGTCCCTGGTCATAATTGATGTTTTGAGAATGGAGAAGGCATTTATTTGAGCCATATATCTCACATTTTCTACTAAACCTATTTTGTCTGCAAAAATAGGATCATACTTACCAGCCAGATTATCCATTGTTCTGATAATTGTATCAATATCGGCATTGCTTACGGCAAGAGAAACTGCTGCTGCCACAGCCACTGCTCCACCTATGGATTCATTGCTTTTATGGGTAGGCAAACTAGAGATCCTTGCTGTCTCTTCAAGCTTGATCAAATCATTATGAAATAATAAACCAATTGGAGAAACCCTCATAGCAGAACCGCATGTCGGAGCTTCTACACCGGATTCTGTCCAAGGAATACCTTCAAGTAATCTTTTACAGGCTGTAAGACTGTTACTTCCCCACCCCCGATTCAATTCAGGATTTGATTTCAGTATCTTATAATGATCGGCAAGCTTTTTTGAGAATAATACCGGATCGAATTTACCTGATTCTATGATGGTCTGTGCAATCATTATGGTCTGCTCTGTATCATCAGTATATTGCCCAGGTCTCAGTTTTTCATTAAAACTGCCTGGTCTTCCGGGTCCGTAATCGAATACTATTTTGAATTTTTGCATAATTTCAGTAGGATTCATGCCCTCGCTTTGCATCCCCAACGCATCGCCAATTGCACTGCCTAATAAACATCCCTGATATTTTTTCTTAAACATCCTATGTTATAAGAATATAAATACAAATAAATTTATCGAATTTAGTTAATAATTTGTAAATTTATTTCTTTGCACATATAATTATTTATTGCCTGGGAATATTAGAGATTTTTAAGTTTTGCAGAGATGTTGATAAATATATTCTCAAGTATAATTTAAAAATTAGATATAATAAAATATATATAGTATATTATATATTTTTAAATAATTCTGCTATTTTGAGGTGAAAAACATTAATATATGATATAAAAATATTATGGTAGTTCGATTTTATTGAATTTTATAAGCCTATATTTATATATAATAAATAGGTAGTGAAAGGGTATCCTTTTTAATTAAGAAATGCCACTGCAAATATAGCCTTAAATCAAAAATTTTTTGGTTTGTTACGCAGTATAAATTCCTATAAACTATGGTAATATATCCAATCAAATAACTGATATGTTAGAAGGAATATATTTTCTATAAATCATACTGGGTTTGTAGTCGGCAATACGCATATTCCTATAGTATGTGTAATTGTCGATATTGTGTAAATGTGGTATTTTTCATTTAATAAACATCGATCATATAGTATATGGTAATGTGTTGTATTAATCATCTTTCCTTGAATAAATAATGTGGAAATTGAATAAAAATAACCAGTGATAATATATCATTCGAATTATATTACATATTTCAATTCTGGTAAATTATCAATTATTTAGTTGAAAATATAAATAAGGTAAATATTATTATGTTTTAAAAAAATTCTTAAAATAAAAAGTTGCTTATATAAATTGATATTATAAATATGATTTAATATTGTTAATAGAATATATATATATATATTTCAGATTTAACTTATCAAAAAATGAGAATGTTTTAAAAAAAATAATTATGAAAAACAATTATTTATAATGCTGTCGAAAAAGTGAGAGTTAATCTTAATGACTATACTCTGCCATATGGTTTTTGCAAAAAATATAGGAATAAAATATTATTTGACAAAGATAGAGTATTTGGATTTCTGCTATGATTGTACCGTCGCAACTTTTGACAATGAACTGGCAACAAATGATGAATAAGTAGAAACGTATATATATAGATAATATAGAATTTATAATAAAGGATTATGAACAGCGCTTAAGGAGCGATGGATATGGGATCGTTAAGACATAAAATCGCGAAAAGATTAGAAAAATATCTGGAACTTGATACTAATGGAATAAGAAACCATATATTAAAAATATTTCTGGATATTAAGAATGCTACAGTAGAAGTGGTTTACATTATCATATCTAAAAAATATGATGTTTCGCATAATGTTGTAGCTTCAATGGTAGGGTATATTCACTCAAAATTGGGGATACTGAGAGCACATAAAGAATCCTACAAAACACCAATTTTATATTCCCTAAAAGAAGAATATATAGAATTAGTTAGATCAATAGTAAATAGACTATCAGTTAAACCGATCTCGACTTAACGATGAAAAACAAAATATCTATCTAGTAATTTATGTCATAGCGGAGCTAAGTTTTGTATAAATGACCTATGTAAAAGATGCACCCCGGACTTCAACGACTTTTATGGTACGTTCGGATTCAAATAGCAGGATAAGTCATTCAAGAGATCCATTTTATGAACTTATGCGAAGACTTTTCCAGGAAGAAAAAACAGCGGCAAGAGGTCAAAAATTTTTAATTAAAATAGAAGAGAGGCAAAAAAATAACGACCCAATAAAAACCAGTGAATGGAAGCAAATATCTGAAGAGTTGAATCTGGGAAAAGCCTCTTTTTATGCAATGAGAAACAAACTTCTTGGAGCCGGCATGATTACCAATAAGAATGGGGAATATCGATTATCCGGTCAATTCAGTAAAGACCTTAACGATCTCGCTTTGTGGTGGTGGACTGCTGTTCTAAAGAATAATCCCGAAAACCTTTAATGAATGAGGCCAACAATCTGGCTATTCAGATCAACGATTCTTTTAATAATTGTCTCGCTTCTTCCTTTTTTTTTGAGTATTACTACAATTTTGGATATTGGAAATATCTCATTATCATTCACCAAATTATCGGCGTGGGCTACTATTTTTTCTTCCAGAGTCACAGGCATGTAATTTCCTGGTGGGAGTCCCATTTTTCCCGCTTCTTCATCTGTTATCCCTGCTCCGATATGGTTAATAATAATGCCTATCAATCTTTCGGAAAGTCCGTATTCCCTGGCCAGGCAGGCACCTTCAATACCATGTTTAATGTCATGTGTCCTGGAACGCCCGATATCATGAAGCAGGCCACCAATTTTGACCAATTGAATATCCACTTTGAGCCCGTTTTTATTAATTTGTTTAGCAATTTCAGTGGCATATTCCGATACTATCAAACAATGCTGAATAACTCTTTCACTGCATCCCACCCTTTGCAGAATTTCAAGAGCACCGTCTTTATTCGGGATCAGGTTGCCTTTAACTCTTGAATCCGTTTTGATATGCATTCTTTCACTAACTCATTATCTTCAAAAACCACGTCCTCTCCGCAATTAGGACATAAGAAATCAATCTCAGCTACCGCATCAAATACATACCGACCGCAATTGTCCTTGCATACATAAAACATATTTTTATCTTCAAAATCAAATTTGGTCTGAAGATTACGAATAAGTTTTTTAATTTCAGAAATTAGCAGATCATTTATTCCACTTAGATCAAGATGCCATAAATAGGTCAACCAACCACTATCTTTGTTTCTTTCGCGTCGATAAGTAGCAAGCCTATTTTCAAAAAGTATGTATAATGTACGTCTCACAATATTTAAAGGCACATTTGTTAAATTTGCCACTTCTTCATCAGTGACCTCCTCTTCAGGCATGTTGAGGATAACAGCCATCCCTTCTTCTCCCACGAGATTCAATAATAGCCCTTGAATCACCGGGTTATCTAAGTCTACCAAAATATCACCTATGCATAATTGTGTATTATATATTCATTAATCTTTTGTGTTGTTCAGCTTTTCCAATAGACCATTAACAAGATACTTTACCTTTTTGATAGCCTCTATTCGATCGGTTCCTGTTACTATGAAAGATACTACAGGATCATCTTTTTCAAACATTACACCTTCTGCGGGGACATCGGCGACAGTATCTTGATCAAGGCACTCCAATAAATACGTATTTGTTTTTTGGGTCATGTAAAATTTATCAGGTGCAAAGAATATTGCCTTAACGCAGTGACATTGATAATCACTGAACACAGGCAGTTTTCCTTCAAAAGCATCACTATGTGCCTTAAAGATATTGATACCAGTGGCTTTTTCTATAGTATCAATGCTTCCCTGAAATCTTGGGTTTACCTCCAGGACCATGGGTCCATTATCAGTAATTATGAAATCTATTCCATTAGTACCAACCAATTTTAAATCGATTGCAAGATTGACTGCAATATCGTACAGCTTTTTATTATGTTTTGAAAAATATGGTGTAATATTGCCGCAGTAGGCAAAGGGCATTTGAGTCAGTTCCGGAATACCTGATAATTGTTCATTAACAGCAATGGCAACTGCTTTTTTTCCTGTTGAAATTACTGATACGCTTACAACTGCGCCTCTGATAAATTCCTGGATTAAAAATTGGTCCTTATTATTACCAATCTGCTCCAAAGCTGTTCTAAGATCATCCGGATTTTCTATTAAAATATTATCTATTCCACCTGCACCATATCTGGGTTTTAACATGGCAGGGAATCCCTTAGTCCAGTCGTCTGGTGTGGATAATGAATCTAATGAAAACGTTACTGGATGTGGAATGTTTTTAGCCTTTAATGTGTTTGACAGCCAGATCTTATCAGATACTTTTATAACAATGTCTTGTTGATTATTCAGAATTGGGGTGTTACTGCCAATTATTTCATATGCCCATTGTCCAAGGTGTTCAAATCCTGGTCCCAAGACTAATAAATCGACAGGTAGAAAAGCTTTAATGGAAGGTATTAATTCGTTCAGATCAATATTTTGAACATCTTTGATATCATGAGTAATGGACTTTTCCGAGCAACCTTCCAGATCCTGATCTGCAAAATTGCTTATAGAATATACAGTATAACCAGCGCGTCTTGCAGAACAGACTATATGACGTGTATTAAATCCAATTACCAGGATATTCATTTCGAACCACCAATATCATTGCACTATACTGGCTGCTTCTGAAGCCGCTCCTGCCTGGCCAATAATTGTAACATTGTCCCCTTCTTCTATGACAGTATTCCCATGGGCTATGATTGATTGATCTCCACGTCTTACCAGAACTATCAGGCTGTCTTTGGGAAGATCAACTTCTTTAATGGCTTTTCCGATAACTTTCGGATTGTTTACCTCGATTTCGATTATATCTCCCTGGGTACCTACTTCGCACATTGTGAACAGGTCATGCCGCCCTACCATGTTCTCCAGGATGATGGCAGCAGATATTACCGGACTCATAGACCGTATGCCCATCTCAGAAAATAATTGCACATTATTAGGATCATTTACCCTGGCAACCAGCATATCACTTGAAAATCCGAATTTACTTTTTGCGATCTGGCATGCCAGCAGGTTGACGTTATCTCGATCTGTTGTTGCTATAATGTACTTTGCATGTCTAATTCCTGCCTTTTCAAGTACATTAATATCGTTACCATCACCATTAACTGCTTTTATACCCAGATTCATGACCATCTGGCAGTTATTCTTGTCAGTGTCAACTACTACCACGTTTTCACCGCGGTTATCAAACCTCTGGGCGAGCTCTCTGCCCACCCCTCCTCCTCCAATCAATAATATTTCCATAGGTATCACTCCTAATTTCTTTGCAATCGTACCGGCAAAAATTCCTGGCAATAAGACAGAGAAGATCACTGTCAAAAATACCAGTCCTACCAATACATCTACCTGTCCGCCTGAATCAAGTCCCCTCATACGTATTGCAAAATATGTGACCATTGATGCAGGTACCACACCTCTGGGTGAGATAACAGAAATAAAGAATTTATCCTTAAAAGAAAGCGTAGAACTGTTAGTTGATGCAAATACTGATACTGGTCTAATCACGAATAATAACAATGCAATAATAATTAAACCTGGAATTCCTATCTTCCAGATGAATTCAAATCGTATCAACGAAGCCAGAAGAATAAATATAATAGACAGTAAAATTACTACCAGGTCACCCTTGAACTCTTTAATGGATTCTATATGATTTACTTCAGTGGTACCTATTATAAAAGCTAAGATCGCGACTGCCAGTATCCCGGAACCGTTCCCGAACAGTTCGGCTCCGGTGAAGGTGAGAATGACCATTGTCAATGTAAAGATCCTTGCATATTGGGCTGTGACCATTGATATGTTCTGCAAGACGTAAGTAAGAATGATTCCTCCTATAAAGCCGATTACCAGGCCCATTCCAACCCTGGTAGCCATCTGTCCCAGTGCATTTGTCCCAGGTATGTCCAGTAATACCCATTCAAAGACCAATGCTGCCAGTATCACACTGATCGGGTCATTGAGCACGCCTTCAACTTCCAGTATCTTGCTGATCTTCTGTTTTACGTGTATCTGTTTGACCAGAGGTGTTATGACAGTGGGGCCTGTTGCCGAGACAATGGAACCATATAATAATGCAATCCCGGGATCAACATTCAACAGATAGTAGGCAGCAAGTGATGCTCCTGTGAAGGTTATTAAAACTCCAATAGTGATCAGATAGAGAATGCTCTTTTGTAGAGTTCGTATATGCCTCACATTGATCTGCAGCCCTCCATCAAAGACAATGATAGCTACTGACAATGCAACTATTGCTTCCAGTTCCTGTTCTAAATTCGATGAATCTATAATATTGAGGAATTCCGGTCCTAATAATATGCCAAAAAGTAACAGAAAGACAATACTGGGTATTTTAATTAGCTTTCCAAGTATCTGAGAGCCAATCCCAATCAGAAGAACAACTGCAAGGATTGCCAGTATGGACCAGGACATACTAATAAAGCCCCATTTTTTTTATTTTAAGTTTAGAAATATTTTGAAGCGCTTTTTACTGCACAGGCGATTAAATTTGCACTCTTTTTAAGATCCTCTAGATCCACGACCTCCACGGGAGAATGGATATATCTCGAAGGTACACTTATCACAGCAGATGGAATTCCGCTTTTGGTAAGATGAATAGCAGTTGCATCAGTTGTGCCTCCATCTGCAACGTCGAGCTGGATGTCAATATTTTCTGTTTTGGCAGTTTCTTTTAGCCATTTTATGACCTTTTCAGTAACTATCAGACCCCTTCCCGCCGCATCAAGAATAGTGATGGCCGGGCCCTTACCCAATTCAATAGCACTTTGTTTCTTCTCAATCCCTGGATGGTCGCCTGATACCGTTACGTCTGAGACTATTGCTACATCAGGATCAAGACTGAAAGCACTGATCCTGGCCCCTTTCAAGCCAACCTCTTCCTGCACAGTCCCAACAGCATAGACTGTTGCATCCACATCCATTTCATGGATCATCCGCATAGCCTCTATCATTATAACACATCCGGCCCTGTCATCAAAAGCCTTGCCAGTAACCCTGTTGTTGCCCAGTCGGGTAAACTGGCGGTCGATTGTGGCAGTTACGCCTGGAATCACACCCATTTTTTCAGCATCTTCCTTGTCTTTTGCTCCTATGTCAATGAACATATTTTCTGCTTCAACTGGTTTTTTTCTCTCTTCGTCTTTCATGGCATGCGGAGGTTTGGCACCGATAACGCCATAGATATCTCCTTTTTCAGTATTGAGAATTACTCTTTGGCTATGAAGGGTCTGGTCGAACCAGCCGCCAAGTTTGACAAAATAGATAAAACCATTTTCATCTATGTATTTTACCATTAAACCGATCTCGTCCATATGAGCAGCGATCATAATGGAGGGAGAACCTCTTTTCCTGGTTGCGATCAGATTGCCCATTTTATCAGTTTTGATCTCGTCTGTGTAAGGCCGCAGCTTTTTTTCAAGAAGTTGGCTTACATTGCCTTCATAACCTGATACACCATGTGTGTTTGAAAAAATATGTAAAGTTTCATCCAGTTGTTCCATAAACATCACCCAATGGTAACATTAAACAACTTTAGTGTTATTAATATTATCTGCTAAAAGTATAGAGCCAACATAAATCATCATATTTATGTATCTAAATTGACATTTAATAATTATGGTAATGCAACCTATCATCTATCAAATGATTACAGCTGCTTTTATTATTTTTATATTGATGATTATTACCCTTATGTCAATTCTGGGATTATTTCTCATACAAAAGAAAAGGGCAATTCGAAGATTGTACTTGCTAAGACCCATCTTCGTCGAGCTTCTCAGAAGTAAGACTAACGAGGTCGCAACCATCATAAAAGTGCCAAATCTGTTAGGTGATCCCATGGAGGTGAAGGTGCCGTTGTACAGTATCGAGACAATAAGGCGTGAATTGGTCAAAAATGGTGAGAAAAAACACCTGTTGTGGCTCTCTATATTGGTTTGCACGGCCTATGAAGATGTATTGAGTTTCAAGAATGAAATTATTATTAGCATGAAAAATGACCTGGAATCACAGGGACTTGACAAGGAATCGGAAAATCTTACAGATATCTGTAAATTTCCGATTTCAGCATTTACATTTTTCAAGGTACTTACCTGTATTATGGAAAGTACTATTGTTCCGTCATCAAATTTTTATGAGATAAGGAAAAATGCTGATGGGTATAACTTCACCCGGGATGTTAATACTATACGAAAATTCAATATAATTATTGGATATTTCAAGTATTCAGGGCTGTTAATTCCGGGTCTTATTATTTCCGGAGTATTACTCCTTTATCCAGGGTCCGTACCAGAACCGGTAATCTGGATACTGTTGTTGATAGTGATAGTAATAATATGTTTGATAATATTAGGGTCATTTATCATAGATAAAAAATTATCAAAACCATTGACATGCAAAGATATTGAATTTGAGATAAAACAGAACATTCCAGCTCTGAAAATACGGACGTAAGGGGCTCGTGTCAAATTGGTATTCTTATCTGATGTTCATACCCATATATTTCCTGAAAAGATAGCATCAAAAGCCATACAGGGAATGGAACACCAATATGGAGTTAATAAAAACCGATTATCCTTTCAGGGACCTTGGTGGAAACCATGAATATCATGAATATGGATATTGAAAAAAAGCATATAGAAATGATACTGTGTGGTAATACTGCACGACTGTTCAAAATAGATGGTGTTGTTGGTGATGAATGTTGAGGACTATTGACTGGAATGATGAAAATGATACCATAATTATGGTTGACCAAACTCTGTTACCTCAAGAATATAAGTTGATCGAGTGCAATGCTCTTGGATCCCTTTCTGAGGCAATAAAATCACTAAGGGTTCGGGGTGCCCCTGCACTGGGTGCTGCCGGGGGATTCGGGATCGCACTGGCAGCTGCCAGGAGTACTGCAAGGTCAATGGAAGAATTAATGAATGAGCTTGCTGCTGCGGGGGATATGATAAAAGGGACCAGACCAACAGCTGTGAACCTGGCCTGGGGAGTGGACCGGGTATTGAAAGCTGCTATGGATGCATATGATATTGATAGCATTCGTAAAATCGTGAGACAGGAAGCTAAGGCAATAGCCGACGAGGATGTGGAACTTAATAAACGCCTGGGTGCGCATGGTGCCGAACTACTGGAGGACGGGGATACTGTGATGACACACTGCAATGCGGGCCGGATGGCGTGTGTTGACTGGGGTACGGCCCTGGGTGTGATACGCAGTGCTGTGGAGATGGGGAAGGATATCAAGGTTATAGCCTGCGAGACCCGGCCCCTGAACCAGGGCAGCAGAATCACTGCGTGGGAGTTGATGGAAGACAAGATCCCTGTGACCCTGATCACTGACAGCATGAGCGGTCATGTGATGCGCGAGGGAATGGTGGACAGTGTTATCGTGGGTGCTGACAGGATCACGCAGGATGCGGTGTTCAATAAAATAGGCACTTATACCCACAGTATTGTGGCAAATGAACATGGTGTGCCTTTCTATGTGGCAGCTCCGATATCAACATTTGATTTTGAAAGGATGGAGGATGAGGTGGAGATAGAACTGCGGGACGGCGATGAGCTGCGATTCATGGCGGGACGACAGATCGCACCGCTGAATGTGGAGGTTTATAACCCGGCTTTTGATGCTACGCCTATGGAGAATGTGACAGCTATAATTACTGAGAATGGTGTGTTCAGGCCGCCGTTTTTGGTGGATGAGGTTCGTTTTGCTCAATGATAATGATTGTAAAAAATCAGACAATTCAATCCTCTACTCAATATATGTCTAGAATAGAAGCAATTCGTCATCAAATCTCACAATATCATCCTCACCCACATACTCCCCAAGCTGCACTTCTATGATCTCAAGTGCAAACTTTCCTGGATTAGATAACCTGTGCTTTACCCCGGGACTGATAAAAGTACTTTCCCCCTGATGCAGGAAAAACTTCTTTTTACCTACATGCACGCATGCGGTCCCTGTAACCATTACCCAATGCTCACTCCGGTGATGGTGAAGCTGCAGGCTTAATGTCTTTCCAGGTATCACCCGGATCTTCTTTATCTTGTACCGCTCTGAATCCTCCATGACCGTATATGATCCCCAGGGGCGGTACACCGTTCTATGAAGTGTATGAAGTGAAGCACGTTCATCGTTTCGATCTTTAAGTACACCCACGATGTCCTTTACTTTCTGGCTGCTTGAACGAGGACAAACAAGCAAGGCATCTGGTGTGTCAACTACCACCATATTATCAATGTCTATTAACGAGACCACTTTTTCTTCTGTGGATTGGATAATATTGCCGGAAGAATCCATTGAAATACTTTCACAACAGAATTTTACATTCCCGAACTCATCTTTTTCGAATTCATCATACATGGCATCAAAATTACCCAGATCGCTCCAATTAAAATCAAGCTTTACAACAGCCACATTATCTGATTTTTCCAAAAGGCCATAGTCAACTGATATGGCAGATATATCGCTGTATATCTCATTGATATTCTTATTTGATGTAAAAGTTTCCAATAATTCAGGTGCATGTTTTGAAAGTTCTGATGAAAATACTTCGGTATTGAATAGGAACATACCGCTGTTCCATAAGTAGCCGCTATCTACATATTTTTTCGCTTGTTTAATATCTGGTTTTTCATTAAATTCCGAAACCTTGTATCCTGCCCCAACAGCTTCTCCGGGTTTGATGTACCCATACCCTGTATGAGGTGATTTGGGAACAATTCCAAATGTAACAAGGTATTCCTTTGCAAGATCCTTTGCAGCAGCAATAGTATCCATTGCCCCCATATCCATGATATGATCTGATGAAAATATCCCAACATCTGATACGCCGAATATCTTCTCGATCTCACTTATGCCAAAGCATATAGCAGGTAATGTATTCTTACCTTCGGGTTCAATTAACAGGTTGTTACCAGGAAGGGAAAATCCCAGCTCTTCTATCTGACCGATTACGAAAAATTTCTGTGATTCATTGGTTACTACAAATATTTCTGAAATTTTAGATACTGCTAAACATCGTTTGAAAGTATCCTGAAACAATGATGATTCGCCTAATTTTAAGAATTGTTTCGGATAATACTCCCTGCTTAATGGCCACAGGCGTGTTCCGGACCCACCTGCAAGAATTATAGATTTTATGATGTACCACCTTGTATTACCTAGAATATGTTTTACATTATTGAGACGTTGAATAACAATAAAGATATATCTACTTGAAAAAACCAATAATTTGTCGTATTATTATGGTTATATTTAATAAGGTTAGAATTATGATAAGACCATGAATCTTACATATAAAATAATCTCATCCCACATTGTCGAAGGTAAAATGCAGCCCGGACAAGAAATAGCTATCAAGATCGACCAGACATTGACCCAGGATGCAACAGGTACCATGGCATACTTGCAGTTCGAAGCTCTTGATATCCCGAAAGTCATGGTACCTCTGGCCGTAAGCTATGTGGATCATAACATGCTCCAGGCTGGATTTGAGAATGCCGACGACCACCGTTTTCTCCAGACATTTGCCTGCAAGTATGGCATCCAATTCTCAAAACCCGGTAACGGAATCTGCCACCAGGTAAACCTTGAGAGGTTCTCAAAGCCTGGAAATACCATGGTTGGCTCTGACAGCCATACACCTACTGGCGGAGGAGCAGGTATGCTGGCAATAGGTGTTGGCGGGCTTGATGTAGCAGTAGTCATGGGCGGAGCACCCTATTATGTTAAAATGCCAACTGTGGTGGGTGTAAAACTGACCGGCAAACTTAACCCCTGGGTCAGTGCCAAGGATGTTATTCTTGAAATGCTTAGAAGACTTACTGTCAAAGGCGGTGTCGGTAAGGTCTTTGAATATTACGGGCCTGGGTGTGCAACCCTGTCAGTACCGGAGAGGGCCACAATTACCAATATGGGGGCCGAACTTGGAGCTACATCTTCCCTCTTCCCATCCGATGCTATTACCAGGCAGTTCTTTGAGATACAGGGCAGACCGGATGACTGGAAACCAATAACAGCAGACCCTGATGCCGAATATGACGAGCATATCGAGATAAACCTCAGCGAACTGGAGCCCATGATGGCAAAGCCGGGATCTCCTGATGCGGTAGTAAAGGTGTCTGAAATTGAGGGCACACCTGTGCAGCAGGTCATTATAGGTTCATGCACTAATTCCAGTTACAAAGACCTGATGACAGTGGCTGAGACTTTAAAAGGTAAGAAGGTACATCCTGATTTGAGTTTCCATATCACACCAGGTTCCAGGCAGGTATTGGAGACCATAATCCGCAACCGGGCACTGGCTGAAATGGTATCTGCAGGAGCGCGTATTATGGAGACTACATGTGACGGCTGCATCGGACTGGGTTCATCCCCGCCATCGAGTTCAGTATCCATAAGGTCCTTTAACAGGAACTGGGCGGGACGTTCCGGCACCATGGATGATAGTGTTTACCTGGCCAGCCCCGAGGTATGTGTGGCGGCCGCGCTGACAGGGAAAATAACCGACCCCAGGAAACTGGGTGAGTACCCTAAGGTTGTGTGGCCTGAAAGTTTTGTAGCAGATGATTCCATGATCATTAAACCATCCTTTGATCCCGACTCTGTTGAAGTGATACGGGGTCCGAATATCAAACCACTACCAAAAGCCGAACCTCTATCCACAAAACTTGAAGGGCAGGTCCTTATCAAGCTGAAGGATGACATCAGCACTGATGGTATAATGCCTGCAGGCCCGAAGATACTGCCACTTCGCAGCAATATCCCTGCCATCAGTGAATTTGTGTTCTCCCAGATAGACCCTGATTTTCCAGCCAGAGCTATGGAGCATCAGGGTGGTTTCATCATCGGCGGCCTTAACTACGGCCAGGGTTCCAGCAGGGAACATGCAGCACTGGCACCCATGTACCTGGGCGTGAAAGCGGTCATTACTAAATCATTTGCCAGAATTCATAAAGCCAATCTTGTAAATTTTGGCATACTGCCATTGGAATTTGCTGACCCGGCAGGTTATGAAGCAGTGAAGCAAGGCGACACCTTAAGATTTAGTGGTGTCAGGGAACTGATAAAGGAAGGTGCCACCAGCATACCTGTACAGGTGGATTCGAATACTTTTGAGTGCAACCTGGATATTTCAGACAGGCAGCGGGAGATCATACTGGCAGGCGGGCTGCTGAACTATACGAAGATGAGGCATGGTTAGAACTTTTTGGGTCAAAAGTTGCGACAGCACACCCAACCGCAGCAGGGCATGACGTGCCGTCGTTTTCCCTCTCGACCTACTTTTATGGTAGGCTACAAGACACTTATTTTTTTGATCTCGCAAGAATAGTGGGCACTTTCCCATTTTCCAGTTATTTTTCAGACGCCGACTTTAGGTAAAATCGGTGTAAATCAGTGTTAATCCGCGTCTGAAAAAATAAAAAGACACGGATTTCGCGGATTTACACGGATTTGTAATCGCATCTGCATCTGATATATTCGTTGGAATAACTGGATTTTGGAACTGTGCCGAATAGTGTATATACGAACGCGGATGAACGCAGGCGTGCCGAGCTAAGCTCATATTCGCCAGCTGGTGAA